>NZ_JBIRGD010000013.1:0-280013 GCF_044327805.1 Streptomyces sp. NPDC018019
GCGTCCTTCACCACCGCGAAGGCCGACAAGGTCAACAAGCTCACCAACACCCCGTCCGACGGGCAGACCGTCGGCACCGGCATGCCGATCTCGATCCTCTTCGACAACCCGGTCGCCAAGGACCGGCGCGCCGAGATCCAGAAGGCGCTCAAGGTCACCACGCAGCCGCAGGTGGAGGGCGCCTGGGGCTGGGTCAGGGACTGGTCGGGCAAGGACCGGATCGACTGGCGGCCCAAGACCTACTGGCCGTCCGGCACCAAGGTGTCCGTCAAGGGCGGCCTGGGCGGGATCGACTCCGGCAAGGCCGGCGGCTGGTTCGCGCGCGACTACGACTTCGGGTTCACCATCGGCCCGGACCACAAGGCCGTCATCGACGTCCCGTCGCACAGCATGACCCTCTACGAGAACGGCAAGGCCGTCGGGACGATCCGCGGCTCCGCGGGCTCGCCCCAGGACCCGACCCGCGGCGGCGTGCACACCGTACGCAGCAAGAACGCCGCCGAGACGATGGACTCCTCCACCATCGGCCACGGCAACGAGTGGATGCTGGACTCGAAGTGGGTGACGCATCTCACCGCGTCCGGCACCTTCCTGCACTCCGCGCCCTGGAACAAGTCGGTCGGCGTGGTCAACAACAGCCACGGCTGCTTCGGTATGACCACCTCGGACGCCAAGCGCGCCTACGACTTCCTGACGATCGGCTCCACGGTCGAGGTGAAGAACACCACCAGCACGAAGAAGACCGATGTGGGCAACGGCCTGGAGGTCTGGCAGGAGAGCTGGGAGCAGTGGCAGCAGCGGAGCGCCGTGAAGTAACCGTCACGGCGGCGGTGCCGCCCGGGCGCGTCGGCGCCTGAGTGTGCGAGCGTGCAGGTGGGGCTCCCCCGTCAGGCGGGGCGAGCCCCACCTGTGGTTGCGGACGTGTTCGGACCACACCCCCGTGCCGGTCCGAACTGTCCGCCCGCTTCACACCAGAGTCTTTGACTCAGGTGTGAAGAATAGAGGCTCCGGGCGGAGCGTGCCAGCCCACGGGGGTGGGAGTGCCGATCCGCCCCGCCGACCGGACCACTACAGTGGAAGTCTCACGTTTGGCCTTGAAGGGAGCGCGGCGCGATGGGGGACGAGGACCGCGGGCCGGTCAGCCTGGCCGAAAAGCTGGACCGGCTGTTCCAGGAGAGAAGTCGTGAGCGGGGCAAAGCGCTGTCCGCCAACGATGTCGCCACCGAGATCAACATCAGGGCCGGCGAGCAGGTGATCTCCGGCAACTACATCTGGCAGCTGCGCAAGGGCAAGCGGGACAATCCGACCAAGCGCCACATCGAAGCGCTTGCGGAGTACTTCGGCGTGCCGGCCGCGCACTTCCACGACCAGCAGGACGCGGGCCCCGGTGGCGCGTCCGCCGACCGGGCCGGGCAGGCGCCCGAACTGCTGGAGGCGATGCAGGACGCGGGGGTCATCGCGATGGCCGCCCGCTTCATGGACATGTCCGCCGAGTCCCGTACGGCCGTGCTGGAGATGATCGACCGGGTACGGAAGCTGGAAGGGCTGCCGGACGTCGGCGGTACGGCGGCCAACCCGGCCGGCAATCCGGGAGAAACCTGGCGTACCGCTCGCTGAGCCATGCCCCTGACCGACGTACGCTCCGCACCGTCCCCGGCCGCTCCCCCGCCCGCTTCCGGGCCGGGGAACCGGCCGGCCGGGACCGCGGCAGCCCGCGGAACCGTCCACGACCCCGTCCGGGAGGGGCCATCCCGCGCTGCATGAGACTGGCACGTGTACCTTTCATGGCCGAGGCCGAAGGAGAGCACGCCATGAAGTTCACACGGCGACCGGACCGTGTGGTGGCCGACTGTTCGGACCGGCTGCGGGAACTGCACATCCCGCGCCCCTTCGAGCTGGGTGCCTTCCTGGACCGGCTCGCCGGACAACGCGGTCGCCCGATCCATCTGGAACCGCAGGTCACCCCGCCCGCCGGGCCCTGCGGCCTGTGGATCGCCACCAGCCGGGCCGACTACGTCTTCTACGACGCGGCCACCACCGCGCTGCACCGCGACCACATCGTGCTGCACGAGGTCGGCCACATGCTCAGCGGCCACTCCAACCTGCTCTCCGGTGAGGTCGCGCAGACCCTGGTGCCCGACCTCGACCCCGGGTCGGTGGAATCCGTCCTGGGCCGCAGCCACTACAGCGACCAGGACGAGCAGGAGGCCGAGATGATCGCCTCGCTGATCCTGCGGCGCGCCGACCGCACCCCCGCCCGCCGTCCGGCGACGTCCCAGCAGGCCGAGGTCCTCAGCCGTATGGACGACGTGTTCGGCTCTCCCAAGCGACGGCAGAACTGAAGATGGTCAACGTTCTCTTCCTCTCCATAGCGGCCGTCCTGCTGCTGGCCGCCGCCTACAAGGCGCGGCCGCTGCTGCGCCGGCCACGGCCGCGCGGCCTGGGCGCCCTGTGCGGTTTCCTGACCGGACTGGGCGCCTCACTGGTGTTCCTGACGCCCGCCGTCGGCGACGCGCTGAGCGTCGTCACGCCCAAACTGGGCCGCCTGCTGGGCAACTGCAGCACGCTGGCCGCCGCCACCTGCATCTCCATCCTGCTGCTGCGCTTCAACGAGGAGCCGCCGGACGCGGACCGCAAAGCGCGCCGCCGGCTCGTCTCGCTGGGCGTCGTCCTGGTCGCGATGGCCGTGCTCTTCTTCTCCTCGCCGGTGGACGACGCCCCCGGCGCACCCACCTTCGGCGAACTGCCGCGCACCGAGCCGCTGCTGAACGTCTATGTGCTGGTGTTCACCGCGCACCTCGGCGCCGCGATCGTGGACCTGCTGCGCCAGGCCCTGCGCTACTCCCGGCACGCGCCGCGCACCAGCCTCCGGTACGGGCTGCGCGTCATCGCCGGCGGCTGCGCGCTGGGCATGGTCTACATCGGCTACAAGATCGTCCACGTGGTCGGGCTGTGGACCGACGCCGCCTGGCTGCCGCCCGAGCAGCTGTGCACCTCGCTGGTGACGCCCGCGACCTGCACCTTCAGCGTCGGTCTGCCCGCGATCTGCAGCCTGCTGCTCGTCATCGGCGTCCTGCTGCCCGCCGTCGGCCCGGCGCTGGCCTGGCCCTGGCGGCGCATCCGGCTGTGGCAGCTGCACCGCGGGCTGCACCCGCTGTGGGCCGCGCTCTCGGCGGCGGTGCCGGAGATCCAGCTCACCGCCACCGAGCACCTGTACGCGGCGCCCGACCCCGAGTTCCGGCTCTACCGCCGGGTGATCGAGATACGGGACGGCATGCTGGCGCTGCGTCCGCACCGCAGCGACGAGGTCAGCCGCGCCGCCGCGGAGCGGCTGCGGGCGGACGGGGCCGACGCGCGGGAACTGGACGCCGGGGTCGAGGCGGCGGTGCTGGCGGCGGCGCTGGAGTCCCGGCGCAGCGGACGTACGCCCGCGCACCCGGTCAGTGTCGAGGACGCGACGCTGACCCGTCCCGAACTGACCAACCTGATCGACGAGGCCCGCTGGCTGCGCAGGGTCTCGCACGCCTTCGTCGCGTCCGGTGCCGGTCCCGCTCCGGCGCCGGAGTCCCGGCCCGCCGCAGGAATCTGAGGTCACACGTGAGCCACCCCATGGAGTCACCGGAGTTCTTCCGCGATCCGTACCCGCTGCTCGCCGCGCTGCGCGAACGCGGTCCCGTCCAGCGGGTACGGTCCGGGCCGCACGGCGCGACCTGGCTGGTCACCGGCTGGGCCGAGGCCCGCACGGCGCTGGCGGACCCCCGGCTCTCCAAGGACACCACCCGCTACTTCGCCGACAAGCCGTCCAAGCGCGATCTGGCGCCGGCCGTCAGCGCCACCATGCTGGCCACCGACCCGCCGGACCACACCCGGCTGCGCCGGCTGGCCGTCAAGGCGTTCACCCCGGCGGCGGTGGCCCGCCTGGAGCCCCGCGTGGCCGCCCTCGCCGACGGCCTGCTGGACGGGATGGCCGCGCGCGGCGAGAGCGCCGACCTCGTCGAGGACTTCGCCGTCCCGCTGCCCATCGAGGTCATCGGCGACCTGCTCGGCGTCCCCCGTGAGGACCGCCCCGCACTGCGCCGCTGGTCCAACGACCTCTTCGCGGCCGGTGCCCCGGACACCATCGACGCGGCCTCCCACGCCATCAGCGACTACATGACGGAGCTGATCGCGAAGAAGCGGGCCGAGGGTGCCACCGGGACGGACGGCGGCACCCGCACGGACCGCGACCTGCTCACCGAGCTGATCGCCGCGCGCGACGAGGGCGACCGGCTCAGCGAGTTCGAACTGGTCTCGCTGGCCGTCCTGCTGGTCGTCGCCGGTCACGAGACGACCACCAACCTGATCGGCAACGGCGCGCTCGCCCTCCTTGGGGACGACGCGCTCCGTACCCGTCTGCGGCAGGACCCCGCGCTCATCCCGGACGCCGTGGAGGAGTTCCTCCGGTACGACTCCCCGATCACCACGGCCACGTTCCGGTACGCCGCCGAACCGCTCGCCCTCGGCGGCGCCGAGATCGCGGCGGGCGACGTCGTGCTGGTCTCGCCGGGCGCCGCCAACCGCGACCCCGCCCGCTTCACCGACCCCGACACCCTCGACCCCGCGCGCCGTGCCGGCCACCTCTCCTTCGGGCACGGTCCGCACCACTGCCTGGGCGCCCCGCTGGCCCGCCTCGAAGCCCGGATCGCCTTCCAGGCGCTGCTCACCCGATTCCCGGGCCTGCGCCTGGCCGTCCCGCCCGCCGACGTCCGGTGGCGCCACACCCGCCTGATGCGCGGCCCGGTCCGCCTTCCGGTGACCTGGTCCGCTCAGGAGTTGTTCAGGTAGGCGAGGACGGCGAGGACCCGGCGGTTGCCGGACTCGTCGTCGGTGATGCCGAGTTTGCCGAACAGGGACGTCGTGTACTTGCTGATGGCGCTGTCGCTGAGGAAGAGCCGCTGCCCGATGGCCTGGTTGGACAGCCCCTCCGCCATCAGGGCGAGCACCGCGTGTTCCCGTTCGGTGAGCCCGCCGAGCCGCCGGTTCGAGGAGCCGCTGGACAGCAGTTTGGCGATGACGGCCGGGTCCATGGCGGTCCCGCCGCCGGCGACGCGTTCCAGCGCGTCGATGAACTGGTCGCCGTCGAACACGCTCTCCTTGAGGAAGTAGCCGATCCCGCCCGCGCCGTCGGCCAGCAGTTCGCGGGCGTACAGCTGCTCGACGTGCTGGGAGAGGATCAGGACCGGCAGTCCGGGCACCTCCGCGCGGGCGGCGAGCGCCGCGCGCAGCCCCTCGTCCGACTGGTCCGGCGGCATACGGACGTCCACGACGGAGACGTCCGGCCGCCACTTCAGCAGCGCGTCGAGCGTCTCGGGTCCGGTGGCCGCCGTCGCCACCACCTCGTGCCCGTACGCCTCGATGAGGCGGACCATCCCGTCACGCAGGAGGTAGAGGTCTTCGGCTACAACGATACGCATGGCACCATCATCCTCACCCGGGTCGGGCCGCCGGCCGGGCTGGTGATTTCCAGGGTGCCGTCGAAGACCGCGAGGCGGCGGCGCAGCCCCTCAAGTCCGCCGCCGGGCCGCACGGCGGCCCCGCCGCAGCCGTCGTCCTCGACCTCGGCGACGATGCCGGTGCCGTCCCACGTGAGGGAGATCCGCGCCTGGGTCGCTCCGGCGTGCTTGACCGCGTTGGCCGTCAGTTCGGCGACGCCGAAGTACACGGCGGACTCGACCGGCGGGTCCAGGCGCGACGGCACATCGGCGCTGACCGTCGTTTCGAGCGGGCTGTCCAGGGCGAAGGCGCGCACGGCGTCGGCGAGTCCGCGCTCGTTCAGCACCGGCGGGTTGATGCCCCTGACCAGGTCGCGCAGCTCGGTCAGGGACGCGGCGGCACCGGCCCGCGCTTCCCGCATCAGCGCCTTGGCCCGGTCGGGGTCGGTCTCCATCAGCTTCTCCGCCGTCGCCAGGGAGAGTCCGAGCCCGACCAGCCGGGCCTGCGCCCCGTCGTGCAGGTCCCGTTCGATCCGCCGGATCTCGGCGGCCTGCGCGACCGTGGTGTCCGCGCGCTGGGCGGTCAGTTCGTCCACCCGGTCCGCCAGCGCCATCGCGGGCGACGGGCGCAGGAAGCGTACGGCCACCGGCTCGACGGGCCGCCAGGCGTACGGGGCGGTGGCGACCGCCAGGACCAGGCCGAGCGCTCCGGCCAGGCGCCCGGGCAGTGCCGGCTGGCCGAGCCCGAGGACCGCCACCGCGACCCCGGCCGGCGGGACGGCCGCCACCACCCCCGCGGTGAACGGCACGATGGCCACGAACCGCAGGTCACGCCAGGTCGCGGGGTCGCTCCACCGGTTCCGCCACCGCTGGTCCAGAAGGGCGTCCCGGCGGGTGCGCTCGTAGGAGGAGCCGTTCCACCAGAAGCCGGTGGACATCTGTACCGGCGGCGCGGCCTGCCGGTACCCGGCGGGCACGACGGTGGCCGTCCACCGCGCGACGAGGTGGCGGACCGTCCGGCAGACCGGGCGGGACAGCGCGAGCGTGCCCACGCACACCAGCACCAGCGGCCCCACCCAGGACCACGGATTCTGCGCTCCCCACCCGATCCCCCACGCCACGGCACCGGCCCACACGGCCGGGACCAGCATGCTGACCACCGTCACCGCGCAGGCCCGTACGAATCCCCCGCAGGCGCTCGCCGCCCACGACACCACCTTCTGCATGGCTCTTCCTTCTGCTCCGACCAGGTGCGTTCACTGCGCACCGAACGGAGTCTGGCACCCGCCGGGCCTGCTCCGAAGTGGGTCTGGACCCACTCTTGCGTACGTCTGGACGGATACCGCGCGGCCTCGCCGCTCCCTAATTTCGACATCACGCCAGAGAACACAAGGGAGCAGCGAAACCATGGACACCACCATCCGCACCACGACCGAGGCCGTCCCCACCGACCGGCCGGGCCCCCGACGGGACTTCGGCCGGGCCAAGATCCTCGTCGCGGCCTACGGCGCGCTGAGCGCCGTTGTCCTCCTCACGGTCGCCGTGCTCGCCGGCACGGGACACGAGGTGACGCCGTTCATGTGGGGCCGGTCGGCGGGCGTGCTCGCAAGCGCCGGGGTCGCCTACTGGTTCACGGTGCTCGCCGCACGCGGCGCGCGCTGGGCCTACCGGCGGATACGCGTCCTCTCGGCCGTCATGCCGGTCGCGATCGTCGCCATCGACTCGATCCCGGGTGCGCTTCCGGGCTGGTTCATCGCGATGCAGGCCGTCTGCGCCGTGGCCATCGGCGCGGCGGCCTGCATCGTCAACGGATCGGGGCCGCGTGCGGCCTTCCGCGCAGGGCGCTGATCCTTCCGGGCCGGTCCCGCTCACTCCCCCAGCGCGAAGTCCTCCACCACACGGAACACCGCGGCAGCGTGCTCGGCGAGGTAGAAGTGGCCGCCGGGGAAGGTCTCCTCGCGGTACTCGGCCGCGGTGTGGGTCTTCCAGGCAGCCGCCTCCTCCCGGGTCACCCGGGGGTCCGCGTCGCCGGTGAGGCACAGCAGCGGGATGTCGAGCACGGCGTCGGCGGGGGGCCGGTACGTCTCGACCACGCGGTAGTCGTTGCGGATCGCCGGGAGGATCAGCCGCACGATGTCCGGGTCGTCCAGGAGCTGCCCGGCGGTGCCGTCCAGGCGGGCGACCTCGGCGAGGAGTTCGGCGTCGGTGCCCTGGTGCAGGGGCGCCTCGTCCCGGAACATCGAGGGGGCGCGGCGCCCGGACACGACCAGCCTGCGGTCCGCCGGCCGTCCGAGGTCCGCCAGCCGCCTGGCGACCTCGAAGGCGATGGACGCGCCCATGCTGTGCCCGAAGAGCACCAGCGGGGTGGGGTCGTGCGGGTTCAGGCAGCCGGCCACCTCGTCGGCGAGGCCCTCCACGGAGGGGACGAAGGGGTCGTTCCACCGGTCCTGGCGCCCCGGGTACTGGATCGCCGACACGTCGAGCCGCTCACCGAGGTGGGCGGCGAACGGCCGGTAGTACGAGGCGGATCCCCCGGCGTGCGGGAAGAAGATGAGGTGGGCGGCGGGCCGCGGCCCCCGGCGTACGTCCCGTATCCAGGCGTTCTTCCCCGTCATGTTCCGTGCTCCTGTGCTCATGGGCCGCTGGTCGGGCCGCTGGTCGGGCTGCGCGTCCACGGGCCGCCGGACCGTGTCCGGGCGGACCGGTGGACGGGTCAAGGATGACCGGTCCGGGCCCGTCGGGCCAGCAGGAAATCGATCAAGCTGAGATTGGATCAGGTCGGCCGGATCCGGCCGTACCCCGTCACCGGCCTCCGGTGACCGGCTCCCTCAGCGGGACAGCGCCGCGGCCCCTTGCGCCGCCTGCTCGGCGGCCCGGGTCCGGGCGGCAGCCGCCTTGGCGGTTTCGCCGAGCCGGTCGGCCAGGCGCGCCTGGGCCAGCCAGTTGTACGGGCAGACCGGGCGCAGGTTGATGCGCTCGCTGAGCAGGGTGCGGGCCGTCTCCGCGCGTCCGGCCCGGAGCGCGGCCTCCAGCAGCGTCTTCTGTACGGCGTCCCGCTGGGCGTGGCTGCCGCCGAAAGTGTTCAGGCGGTAGCGGACGGGTGCGAGCAGGTCGACGGCTGCCGCGTAATCCTTTCGCCCGTAGGCGATCAGGGCGCGGCAGACGGGCAGGCCGGTCTCGGCGGTCATGGCGTGGTTGGACAGTTCGGGCCGCGCGCGGCCGAGCCATGCCTCCCGCTCCGCCACGAGGCGTTCGGCGTCGGCGATGCGGCCCGCGCCGACGTACGCCATGACCGCGTGCACGTCGTTGAAGGCGTAGTACGGCGGGTCCTGGCGGGCCGCCCAGGCGTCGGCGAGGCGCGCCCAGCGGTCGCCGGTGGCGCGGTCGGCCAGCAGCAGCCGCCACAGCAGGGCCGCCGCGTCCAGCAGTTCCATCGCGAGCCCCGCCGATTCCTCGTTGTGCAGCACGGCGTCGTAGATGTCGAGCGCCCGGCCGGTGTCACCGGCTTCGAGGGCGTAGAGGCAGTAGTGCCACCAGTTGTGGACGTTGAGGTAGTTGCCGGAGCCCCAGTCGTCGGTGCGGGCGTCCAGGAAGCGGATGCCCTGCGCGAACCGGCCCTGCATCTCGTACGTGTGCACGACCGCGTGGATGCCCCACACGTCGCGGGGGTGGTGTTCGACGGCGGCCAGGCCGGCCTCCTCCGCCCGGGTGTAGTGCCCCGACTCCTCCAGACCGAAGGCGTACATGCCCAGGAGGTGGCCGTAGTGCGGGTCGTCCTCGGGCCAGGCGGTCAGCGCGCCGCCGACGCGGTCGCGCAGCCGGGCGGCGTCGCCGGTGAAGAAGTCGATCTGGTGGCCGACGGCCAGCGCGAGTTCGTCGCGCGGATGGACGACGGTCAGTTCGCCGAGGACCTGGCCGGCCCGGTGGATGTCCCCGTTCAGCCAGGAGGTCGCGGCGGCGACGTGCATCCGCTCACGCGGCGTCAGTTCCTCGGGGCGGACGCCGTCCGTGAAGCGCGCGAAGGCTTCGCCGGCGGCGGTGGCGTCCTTCGCCTCCGTGCCGATCAGGCCGAGGTAGGCCGCGAGGACGTTGCCCATGACGGACTCGGGCGCGGCCTCCAGGAGGGCCTGCGAGGCGTCGGCGACCTCGCCGCGGAAGAAGAGCAGGGCGTGCAGCGCGTCCTCGTAGTGGGACACGGCTTCCGCACCGGTCCGGGACATCGCGTGACCGTGCCGGTCGCTCACCGTTCGCGGCATCATCGGCTCCTCCCGACACTCTGGCGCCGTTCCGTCCCCCGCCTTACCTTGTCAGGGGTAGGAATTCTGTTCGATCACCTTGTCATGTCCTGGACTTGAGACCACAGACAAGAGGTGCGCTGTGTTCCTTCCCCACAGACCGGCCCGGGCATACCGCGGCAGGGCCGGCAGGCTGGGTGTTCTCGCCCTCCTCCTCGGTGTGCCGGCGGCCGTCGCCGCCGGGCCCGCCCGGGCGGCGCCCGAGGCCGCGCCCGCGGCCCGGCCCCCGCTCGTACGGCCCATCGACCCGCAGAACTGGCGCAATCCCGACGACATGACCTGGGCCGAGTACCGTTCGGTCCCCGGCACGAACTGGGCCGACCCCGCCGTCGAGCCCACCCGGCGCACGTTCAAGGGCGCACTCGTCCTGCTGGACTACCCGGACGAGGAGTTCAGCGTCAGCAAGCCGGCCGGCTCGACCGTCTTCGGCAACCCGCAGCCGAGCGCCCACGACATCCCGCGCGCGCAGGTGCCCGCGTTCTACCGGGACTTCCTCAACAAGCCGGGCAAGCTCAACCACGGCCACACCATCAACGAGTACTGGATGGAGGACTCCGGCGGCCGGCTCGGCGTCGAGCTGACCGCGTTCGGCGTCTACCGGATGCCGTTCAAGTCGTACCAGTACGGCATCGAGCCGTCGATGAACCCCGGCGCCTGCCCCGTGGGCGACAGCTGCGGCAAGAACATCCGCACCGACGGCAAGGCCGCCTGGGTCGCCGACGTCGGCAGCGCGGAGACCAGGAAGTACGACTTCGTCTTCTACCTCACCGCCGGGCAGGACGAGTCCGCCGCCTGGCAGGAGTTCGGGCAGATGAAGTTCGCCTCGCCGCAGGACGTGCCGGCGGCGTTCGGGCCGCCCTCCCCCGTCCAGGGCGGCGGCAACGCGGCCCGCACCCGCTACGTGCCGTGGACCTCCTGGAAGGCCGCCGCCCGCATCTGGCCGAACGCCGAGACCGGCTCCTCCACCCAGGCCGAGAGCTCCGGCATGGCTGTGTACGCCCACGAGCTCAGCCACATCCTGGGCATCGCGGACAACTACAACAACCCGTACGGCACCCCGCTGCGCCGCGCCTACACCGGCATCTGGAGCATGCTCTCGCGCGGCTCCTTCAACGGCCCGGGCGGCCCGCACACCCGCTGGCGGATACCGGCCGCCGACGGCGCGTCGATGGGCTCGCAGCACGTCCTGCGGGACAAGCTCAAGCTCGGCATCGTCGACGAGAAGAACGTCCTGCGCCTGGACCGGGACGCGCTGAAGACGACCGGGGTCGCGGTCGCCCGGGTCACCGCCCGCTCCGCGCCGCCCGGCGCCGGGGGCCTGTCCGGCGTCAACATCACGATGGGCCGTGACCTGGCGCCGCCCTGCTCCGTCAGCACCGATCCGCTGTGCGACGGCGGCGGCTACGACAACTACACCGTCGAGGTCGTCGACCGGATGGGCATGGACTCCTTCACCCCGGACCACGGGGTCCTGCTCAGCAAGACCAAGAACGAGGACCGGGCGCCGTTCGCCTGGGTGGTCGACGCCCACCCGGAGGACATCCGCATGGTGGACTTCCGGCGCCCGGACGGCACCCCGCAGATGATCACCATGGGTGACTACCGGCAGCTCAGCGACGCGCTGTTCCACGCGGGCGCGGACTCCGGCAGCCAGTACGAGTACATCGACCGGGCCAACCGGCTGCACTTCTACGTCCTGGACATCCAGCGGGACAAGAAGGGCGTGCTCAGCTACACCGTCGCCGTCCGCTCCCTGGACGGCGCGGGCCCGCAGCGCCGCGGCGTGAAGCTGCGGCACGGCACGGCGTACGGCACGCCCGCCAAGGGCCGGGCCGTGTGCGCCTTCCCGCTGGCCAACACCGGACGGCCGGGGAGCGGCGGCGCGCACCTGGACTCGGACGTGTACCGGCTGACGGCCACCGCCGCCGGGCGCGGCTGGTCCGCCTGGCTGCCGAACCGGCTGGCCACCGCGGAATCCGGGAGCACGGTGAGCGTGCCGGTGGCGGTCGCGGCGGAGCCGGGTGCCGCCCGGCACGGCCGGGTCGTCCTGAAGGCCCGCTCCGAGAGCGATCCGCGCAAGTCCGTACAGGCCACCTGCACGCTCGGTCGCTGACCGGGGGTACGGGCCGTGCCGCTCACCGGGGTGAGCGGCACGGAGGCCGGCGGGGACCGGTCAGCCGGCGCGTACCGCCGGTGCGCCCGGCCGCGCCGCGAGTCCCGGCCCGGCCCCGGTCCCGCCCGGGTACCCGGCCCTGGCCTTGGCCTCGGTCGCGTACGTGTCGACGTACTCCTGCCCGGACAGCTTCAGGATGGCGTACATGATCTCGTCCGTGACGGCCCGCAGCACCAGCCGCTGGTCGGCCAGTCCGGCGTAGCGGGAGAAGTCCAGCGGCTCGCCGAAGCGGATGGTGATCGGGACGACGCGGGGCAGCCGGCGGCCGGCCGGCTGGGCCTCGAACGTCCCGATCATCGCGCACGGGATCACCGGCGCGCCGGACCGCAGCGCCATCTCCGCCACGCCGGTCCGGCCCTTGTACATCCGGCCGTCGTGCGAACGGGTGCCCTCCGGGTAGATGCCGAGGAGTTCACCGCGGCCGAGCACCCGGAGCCCCGCCTCGACGGCGGCCTGCCCGGCGCCCCGCCCCGAGCGGTCCACCGGGATCTGCCCGCAGCCCCGGAAGAAGGCCGCCGTCAGCCGTCCTTTGACGCCCCGGCCGGTGAAGTACTCCTGCTTGCACAGGAACGTGATCCGACGCTTGACCGTCGCCGGCATCAGGAAGCTGTCGCAGAAGGAGAGATGGTTGCCGGCGATGACGGCCGCGCCCGTTTCCGGCAGGTGCTCCGCCCCCTCGACGCGGGGGCGGAACAGGCACCGCAGCAGCGGCACGAGGACGATGGATTTGAACAAGTAATAGAACATGTAACTGATCCCCTCCCCAGAGTGATCCCCCCGCGTCGGGGGACGGTAGTGCCGCTCCTGGGGCGGGAGGGAGAGGGCCTATTGAGCCATCGTCAGCGGGGCGGCCGCAGGCACCGGATCACGCCATGCCGGGCGCGCCCCCGGCGGTCCCCGGTCATCGGTTCGCCGGTGTCTCGTCGGCGAAGATCTTGGTGACGACGCGCCCGTCCTCGGTCAGGTAGCCGTGCAGCATGCCTTCGCTGCTGTGCGGGGCGTCGAACACGCCGTCGGCGTTCAGCGCGATCACGCCGCCCGTGCCGCCCAGCTTCGGCAGCCGCTCGACCAGCACCTCGTACGCGGCGCGGGCCAGGTCCCGCCCGCCGAACTCGATCAGGTTCGAGAGGGTGACGGTGGCGGCGCCCCGCAGGAACACCTCGCCCGCCCCGGTGGCGCTGGCCGCGACCGTGCTGTTCTTGGCATAGGTGCCCGCCCCGACGACGGGCGAGTCGCCGACCCGGCCGGCCATCTTGTTCGTCAGCCCGCCGGTGGAGGTCGCCGCCGCCAGGTCCCGTTTCCCGTCCACGGCCACCGCGCCCACCGTGCCCTGGGTCAGCGTCTCGCCGGAACCCTCGATCCGGCCCTTGGCCTTGAGCAGTTCCCGCCAGCGCTTCTCGGTCCAGTAGTAGTCCTGGGTCACGGTCGGCAGGCCGCTGCGGGCCGCGAAGTCGTCGGCGCCCTCACCCGCCAGCAGCACGTGCTTGGTCTTCTCCATCACCAAACGCGCCGCCGAGATGGGATTGCGTACGTTGCGGACCCCGGCCACGGCGCCCGCTGCCAGGTCCGAGCCGCGCATGATCGAGGCGTCCAGTTCCTGGCCCGCGTCCTCGTTGAACACCGCGCCCTTGCCCGCGTTGAACAAGGGGTTGTCCTCCAGCCTGCGCACCGCGGCCTCCACGGCCGCCACACTGCTGCCGCCCTTGCCCAGCACCTTCTGCCCGGCGCGCAACGCCTCGGCCAGCCCGTCGCGGTACGCCTTCTCCTGGGCCGGAGTGGTGTCCTCGCGTTTCAGCGCGGTGCCCGCGCCGCCGTGCACGGCGAGGACGACGTGGCGGGCGTCGGGCCGCGGCTCGCCCTTGGCGGCCTGCGCCGCAACGGGCTCCGCCGTGCCGGGGCGCCCCGCGGAGACCGCGCTGCCGGGCACGATCGCCAGCAGCGCGGCCACCGACAGCGCCCCGGCTCCCACACCCATCAGCCGCCGTGTCGAGTTCCTGGTCATGGACTCACTCCCTTGGAAGAGAAGGTCATTCCCCTGGAAAGAGCAGGACTGCCCGCCCCGGGCCGGGGCGGGCAGCCGCGTCAGGCCGTACGGATCGCCGGATCGCTCACGCCCTCGGCGCCGGTCTCCACATGCCCGGCGAACCGGCGCAGAAAGGTTTTGTCCGCGTCGCAGACCACGGTCACGTCGTACCACCGCCGGCTCGCCCGCAGGTCGACGGTGTGCGTCAGCCGCTGCCCCGGCCGCACGGTGAGCTTGCGGGACGCGCCGTCGTACGCGTTGCCGATCGTGAGGGTGTGGGCGCCGTCCCCGGCGTTGGTGAGCGTCAGGACCAGGTTCCCGGTGGCCTTGTCGTGCCGCGCGGTCGCCTCGGGCCCCGCGGTCCTGCCCGGCCCCCGGAAGGTCCGCAGGAATCCGTTCGGCCCGAACACCGAGAGGTCGTACGTGCCCTTCGAGTACACCGTGTTCCAGCTGTCCGAGACCGACTTGCCCCGCTCGGTGGTGTACGTCCACGGGCCGTCGCCGCGGTTCGGCGCCGTGACGTGGAACTGCGCGCCGGCGGCGGCACCGCCGCTGAAGGTCAGCCGGAACTTCCCGGCCGCGACGTCGGCGGCGCCGTCCACGTACGGCGCGTAACGCAGCGGCCGGGTGGGGCGCGAGCCGCGCTCCTGCCGGGGCAGGCTGCCCCGCGCCGGCGGCACGGGGTGGAAGTCGGCAGGCCTGGGTTGCGTCGGCGCGTACCCGCCGGTGTCCGGCAGCGGGCCCGGCCGCCCGGTCCGGCTGAAGTCGAAGGCCGAGGTCAGGTCGCCGCAGACGGTGCGCCGCCACGGTGAGATGTGCGGCTCGGACACGCCGAAGCGGCGCTCCATGAAGCGGATGACCGAGGTGTGGTCGAAGGTCTCCGAGCACACGTACCCGCCGGTACTCCAGGGGGAGACGACGAGCATCGGCACCCGCTGGCCGAGCCCGTACGGCCCGGCCTGGTAACCGCCGCCGCCCTGGTAGTGCTCCCCTTCGGTGGAGACGGTGGACAGGCCCTGGTGCGCGTCGGCCGGCGGGTACGGCGGGACGACATGGTCGAAGAAGCCGTCGTTCTCGTCGTACGTGATGAACAGCGCGGTCCGGCTCCACACCGCCGGGTCGGAGGTCAGCACGTCCAGCACCTTGGCGATGTACCAGGCGCCGTAGTTGGCGGGCCAGCTCGGGTGCTCGGTGTACGCCTCGGGGCAGGCGATCCAGGAGATCTTCGGCAGCCTGCCGTTCTTCACGTCGGCCCGCAGGTCGTCGAGGAGCCGGCCGCCGCCCTTCACGTCCGAGCCCCGGCGGGCCTTCTCGTACAGCGGGTTTCCGGGCTTGGCGTTGCGGAAGCTGTTGAAGTACAGCAGGGAGTTGTCGCCGTAGTTGCCGCGGTAAGGGTCCTTGGTCCAGCCCCAGTGGCCTGCCGCGTCCAGGCCGTCGCCGATGTCCTGGTAGATCTTCCAGGAGACGCCCCCGGCCTCCAGCCGCTCCGGATACGTCGTCCAGCTGTAGCCCTTCTCGTCGTTGCCCAGGACCGGGCCGCTGGGGTCGCCGACGCCCTTGCCGTCGTTGCCCGTGTAGCCGCTCCACAGGTAGTAGCGGTTCGGGTCGGTGGAGCCGATGAAGGAGCAGTGGTACGCGTCGCAGACGGTGAACGCGTCGGCCAGCGCGAAGTGGAACGGGATGTCCTTGCGGGCGAGGTGCGCCATCGTCGTGGCCGTCTTGGCGGGGATCCACTGGTCGTAGCGGCCGTTGTCGAACGCCCGGTGGCTGCCGGCCCAGTCGTGGTTCAAGTCCTCGATGAAGGTCAGGCCGAGGTCGTCGTCCGCGACCTGCGGCCGGAACGGCAGGACCTCCTTGCCCTTGCCGTCCGTCTGGTGCCAGACCGGTTTGCCGCTGGGCAGCGTCACCGGCCGCGGGTCGCCGAAGCCCCGTACGCCGCGCAAGGTGCCGAAGTAGTGGTCGAAGGAGCGGTTCTCCTGCATCAGCACGACGATGTGCTCGACGTCCTCGATGCTGCCGGTGCGGCGGTGCGCGGGGATCGCCGCGGCGCGGGCGATGCTCTCGGACAGCACGGAGAACGCGGCGGCCCCGCCGGAGAGTTGCAGGAACCGCCGCCGGTTGAGTTCGGGCATGGCTGAAATGACCCCTTGGGTGGGAGACAACGGGCGCGTCTGGAGTGTTCCAAGAGGAACGAGGCCGTGGGAAGACGTCGTGACACCGGGGTGAAAGGTCGCAAGACGGGACGTGAACACCCGGAATCCGGTCCTCCGGTCCGATCGGCGCCGGACATACCGGGCCGCCACTGCCCATATCACCCCGCCCCCTTCGCAGCCGGCCGGTTGACGACGCGTCCGGTCGAAACACCGCCGGGCAGCACCCCCTCCTGCGCTCTGGCATATGCCAATTGCATACCGCCCATTTTCCGACGCCGCACGATGGACCGATTTCACCGCCAATGTCACGCAGGACACCGAAGCGGAATCAGGTAATTCCGATCACCAGTTTCGAACGGACCAGCCGCTGAGTAGGGTGTGGCACTGCCGGTGGAACTGGGGGAACAGGGCGTACCGGTCGATTTCGGCATGGCTGAAAATGCGCCGGTGGCCGACCTCACCGGCAGAACGGCAGGAGCGGCAGGGGACATGACCGCTGGGTTATTCGAGGGACAGTACGTGTGGCATCCGGCAGCCGACGACCTCCAGCTCGCGCGGGCATGCGTGGACATACGGGCGGGCCGCTACTTCAGCGCGCGCGAAATCCTGCGGGAGGCGCGCGGGGACCACGGCGTACGGGCCCACCGCTCCCTGGTGCTGGCCTCGGAAGCGGCCGACTCGGACCTGGCGGAGCGCTGGCTGGCCGAGCAGCCGGAGCCGGAAGCGGCCCTGGTGTGGGCGCGGGTGGCGGTCCTGCGGGCGGTCCGCGCGGCCGACGGCGGTGACCGGCGGGCCGAGGCCCTGGGCCGTATCGCGGTGGCCGCCTGCGACCGGGCGGCCGAAGCGGCTCCCGACGACCCCACACCGTGGGCGGCCCGCCTGACCCTGGCGCGTCTGCAACAGCCGCGCGACCCCGCTCCGCAAGGGCTGCTGACCGCGCCGCCCGGCCCTTGGACCCTCTTCTCCCACATCCTGCGGCTCGACCCCTGGAACCGTGAGGGCCACCACCGCTTCCTGTCGTTCTTCTTCCCGCGCTACGGCGGCGAGGCGAACGCCGCCTGGGACGTCGCCGCGTTCCTCAGCCAGCGCGCGCCGGTCTCCTCCCCCCTGCGGCTGCTGCCCCTGGTGGCCCTGGTCGACGGCTACAACCCGGACTCGCTCCTGGCGGAACGCACCTGGGAGCAGCCGCAGTGGAAGGCCACGGCCCTGGGCATCTACCGCAACTGGCTGCCGCACGTCGCCGGTTACCGTTTCACGCCGGTGCTGGACCTGGCCTACCTGGCGCACGCGCTGCACATGGCGCAGTGCTCCTTCGAGGCGCGGGCGGTCTTCACGGCCATGGGCCCGTACGCCTCCCGTATGCCGTGGAGTGTCTTCGGCGACCCGGAGGAGCAGCTGAACAAGGCGAGACGCGCGTGCGGCCTCCCGGTGCCCGATGCCTCCTGACCCGCCGCTCCCCGGTTCCGCGTTCCGCCGCCCGCCCGGCGGGCCGGTGCTCTCCGTACCCCCTTCCCCACCGATGTCACACGTCCCTCCCCCGGCCTGCCGGCGGCCGCCTCCGTGCGTCCCGGCACGCCCCGAAGACAGGTGCCGACACCGCGTATCGACGCTCCGCGCCGATGTCTTCCTGTCCCCACCAGAAAGGTTGCGGTTGTGTCCGATCCCGTGTCCCCCGCCCGTACGAGATCCCGCCGTGCCGCGGAGCCCGTCACCCTCGACGACGACGCGACGCTGCACGCCATGGGCTATCCGCGGAAACTGACCCGGCGGTTCCGCGCGTTCGACAATTTCGCGATCTCTTTCACCATCATCAACATCATTTCCGGGATCTTCTCCTCCTTCGGGTTCGGAATGAACGCCGGCGGGCCGGTGATCCTGGTCTTCGGCTGGATAGCCGTGGCCGCGATGGTGCTGTTCGTCGGCGCCTCGATGGCCGAGATCGCCTCCGCCTACCCGACCAGCGGCGCACTGTACTTCTCCGCCGGGAAGCTGGCCAAGCGGCACCGGGGCGCCTGGTCCTGGTACACGGGCTGGCTGAACTTCGCCGGGCAGGTCGGCGGCACCGCCGCCACCGGCTACGCCGCGGCCACCTTCATCCAGGCGTTCATCGCCATGCAGTGGCCGTCCTACGAGGCCACCCCGCAGCGGGCGGTCCTGATCACCGCGGCGGTCCTGCTGGTCCAGGCGCTCGCCAACACCTTTACGGTGCAGCTGGTCGCGGTGCTGAACCGGATCTCCGTCTGGTGGCTGCTGATCGGCCTGGTGGTCATCGTCGGCGCGCTGATCGCGCTGCCCGCGCACCACCAGTCGCCGTCGTTCGTGACGCACTTCGTCAACAACACCGGGTTCAGCAACGGCCTGTACGGCGCCCTGCTCGGCCTGCTCGTCACCAGCTGGACGTTCACCGGGTTCGACGGCAGCTTCCACATGTCCGAGGAGACGGTGCAGGCCACCGTCAACGCGCCCAGGGGCATCATGCGGGCCATCGGCTACTCCGCGGTGGCCGGCCTGGTCCTCATGCTCGCGCTGGTCTTCGCGATCCGCGACTACGCGGGCGCGGCGAGCGCCGAGGCGCCGCCGGTGCAGATCCTCATCGACGCGCTCGGCGCGGGCACCGCCAAGTTCCTGCTGCTGATCGTGATCGGCGCGATGCTCTTCTGCGGCCTGGCCAACATGACCAGCAACACCCGGCAGATCTTCGCCTTCTCGCGGGACGGCGCGATGCCCGGCTCCCGCTGGTGGCACTCGGTCTCCTCGCGCACCCGTACGCCGGTCAAGGCGGTCTGGCTGGCGGCGGCCTGCTCGCTGGTCCTCGTCATCCCGGGCTGGTGGTCGCACACCGCGTTCACCGCCGTCGTCAGCATCAACGTCGTCGGGCTCTTCCTCGCCTACGCGGTGCCGATCTTCCTGCGGCTGCGGCTGGACACCTTCCGGCCCGGGCCGTGGAACCTGGGGCGGTACGGCAAGCTGGTCGCGGCGGTCGCGGTGGTCTGGATCCTGATCAGCAGCGTGCTGTTCATGCTGCCGCAGGCGTCGCCGATCACCGCTGAATCGTTCAACTACGCGCCGATCGCGCTGGGCGTGGTGCTGATCATCGCTACGGTGTGGTGGTTCGCCACCGCACGGCGGCGCTTCCAGGGACCGGTCAGCTACGGCCGGCCCGACGAGGTGGCCGCGATGGACCTGATCTGACGGCCCGCCACCGCCGTACGGCCGCGAGAACCCACCAGGCCGGCCGTCCCGGGCCCCGGGACGGCCGGCCGACGACCGCTTCGCCCCGCCGTCCCGCACGGCGGCGGGGCCCGACAGCCAAGGACGTGCACCAGGTATGACCTCCCCCGGCGAGTTCCCGCGCCCGCACACCTCCACCGAGGCCGCCACCGACGCCACCACCGGCGCCCCGGCCGCGACGCTCACGGCCGGGCCGGACGTCCCGGCCGGATTCACCGTCCGGCCCGCCACCTCCGACGAGTGGCGCCGGGTGGCCGAGTGGGCCGCCGCCGAGAACTGGAACCCGGGCCTCGGCGACGTGGACTGCTTCCACGCCACCGACCCGGACGGCTTCTTCGTCGGCCACCTGGACGGGCAGCTCGTCTCGTCGGTCTCCGTCGTCGACTACTCCCCGGACTACGCGTTCCTCGGCTACTACCTGGTGCACCCGGACTTCCGTGGCCGCGGGCTGGGGCTGGCCACCTGGCGCGCCGCCGTGCCGCACGCCGGGGACCGGACGATCGGCCTGGACGCGGTCCCGGCCCAGGAGGACACATACCGGCGCTCCGGTTTCAGCACCGCGTACCGGACCACCCGCTACCGGGGCCGCCCCGTGCGCCCCGGCACGCCGGCGGCGCCGGTCGTGCCCGTCACCGCCGACCGCCTCGACGAGATCGCCGCCTACGACCGGCAGTGCTTCCCGGCCGACCGGCGCCCGTTCCTCGCGCGCTGGCTGACGGCCGCGGGACATCACGCGTACGCACAGGTACGGGACGGGCGGGTGGCCGGTTACGGGGTCATCCGGCCGGCCCGGGACGGATACCGCGTCGGGCCGCTGTTCGCCGACACCTCGCGTGGTGCCGAGGCGGTCTTCGACGCCCTCACGTCGCACCTCGGGCCACAGGACGAGGTGCATCTCGACATCCCCGACCCGCACCACAGCGCGAGGTCCCTGGCCCTCTCCCGCGGTCTGGCGCCCGACTCCCACACGATGCGCATGTACACGGGCCCCGTCGCCCCGGTCCGCCCCGAACGCGGTTACGCCGTGACCAGTCTCGAACTGGGCTGACGGGCGGGGCCGCACGGGCCCGATGGCCGCCGGGCCTCGGCGGCCTCGCCCGCACCGAGCGCGAAGCCACGGAGACACCGAACCGCCTGGGGAGAAGCAGCACACCCGTTCCCGGGACTCAAGTCCGCCGAATTGGTGAGGAGTTACCCAACGTCAGTACCCTCGCTACTGAAGGGTGTGACGTGTGTGACGGGTGGGGTTCAGGAGGTTGCGATGGGTGAGGGCGGGGTGGGCGGAGCGGGCGACGACGACGCGGCGGCGTTCGCGCGGCTGGTGGCGCGGTACCGGCCGGAGCTGCACGTGCACTGCTACCGGCTGCTCGGATCGTTCGAGGAGTCCGGTGAGTTGGTGACCGAGACGCTGTCCCGGGCGTGGCGGGAGCGGGAGACCTTCGCCGGGCACGCGGCGTTCCGCACCTGGCTGTACCGCATCGCGACGCACGCGTGCCTGGATCACCTGGCCGCCGCCCCGCGCGCCCCGTTGCCCCGGGAGGTCCGCGGCAACGGTCCGGTTCCGGCGACCGCGCTCCCCTGGCTCCAGCCGTGCCCCGACACGCTGCTGGAACAGGTCTGCGCGCAGGAGACGGGATCGGACGAGGTGGTGGCCGAGGAGACGGTCTCACTGGCGTTCGTGGTGGCGTTGCAACTGATTCCGCCCCGGCAGCGGGCCGTGTTCGTCCTGCGGGAGGTCCTGGGGTGGCCGGCGCGGGAGACGGCCGCAGCGCTGGGGGTCAGCGTCGCGGCGGTGAACAGCGCACTGCAACGGGCCCGGCCGGCCGTCAGGAAACGGCTGCCGGGCACCCATGAGCCGACGGACCCGGAAGATACGGCGGCCCCGAAGACACCGGGCGGCCCGGACACACCGGCGGTCCCGGACACACCGGCGGTCCCGGCTCGCGGTGAGGACGCCGTACTCCGGTTGTACGCCGACGCGTTGGCGCAGGGGGACGCCGCCGCGCTCGCCACCGTACTGCGCGAGGGCGCCAGGACCACTCGCCGTCCCGACCCACCGGACTGCCGCCACCTGCCCACCCGGATGAACCGCCAGCCCGCCGTCGCCCACTACGCCCGCAGGCCGGGCGAACACGTGCACCGTGCCCACGGCCTGGAAGTCCTCCGTATCGAGGGCGGGCACATCACCGAGATCACCGTATTCGCCCCCGGCCTCTTTCCGGCCGTGGGTCTGCCCCTTGCCCTGTGAGGACGCTCGGATGAACACAAGTGACCCCACCGGCCTGCTCGCACGCCTCGACGAGGAGCGCCGGGCGTCCGGGACGCCCGCCCCGCACGGCGCAGTCGTCCGGGAGACCTCGCCGGACGGGACGGAGTGCCGGATCGTGTACGCGCGGTGCACGGCGGAGAACGCCGACGCGGTCATCCGCGCGGAGGCCGGCCGTGCTCGTGCGCGCGGCTACGGACTGGAGTGGAAGCTCTACGGCCATGATGTCCCGGCCGGTATGGCTGATCGGCTGCGTGCCGCCGGCTTCGCGCCCGGTGACGTGGAGAAGGTGCTGATGCTGCCGCTGAGCGGGAGCAAGGTGGCGGCGTTCGCAGCCGCTCCCGGGGACGGGGCGTACGAGATACGCCATGTCCGCGATGCCCGGGGGCTGGACGACGTTGCCGAGATCTCCCGCGACCTGGGCCGCCGCGATGTCGCTGCGGAGCGGCGGCAGTTGGGCCGGATGCTGCGGGACGCGCCCGGCGCGATGAGTGTGCACGTGGCCTACGTGGACGGCGTGCCCGCGGCGTGCGGGCGGGTGCACTTCCGGCCGGGCGGCGTCCTCGCCGAGCTGGCCGGCGGGCGGACCAGACCGGCGTACCGGAAGCGGGGGCTGTTCACCGCGCTGGTCGCGGCGCGGCTGCGGGAGGCGTGCGCCCGCGGGCGCGCCCATGCGTGCGTCGACGCGCTGCCGACGTCCGAGCCGACGCTGGTCAAGCACGGGTTCACCTGTGTGGCGACCACACAGCCGTTCGTGTACGAACCGTAGACGGCGGGAAGAGGGGCGGGCGGTGCTCATGCGGACGCCGACGGCGCGCCCGCCGCGTGCGCCGCGTGGCCGCCGTCCTCCGCGTCCCAGCCCTCGGCGGTGATCCGGGCGAGCAGCGGACCGGCCACGGCGGCGGGCACCGCCAGCCGGACCGTCAGGTCGTCGCACGGCTCGGCGCCGGGGCGCACCTCGGCGTCCTCGGGTCCGACGCCCAGCTCCGCGGTGGCGCGCAGCAGCCGGGACAGCTCCCCGGGGCGGTCGGCGATCCGGACGCGTACGGACGCGGAGCGCGACGGGTGGCCCGGGTGGCCGGCGGACATCTCGTCCAGCCCGGCGATGCCCCGGTCGAGCAGGTCCACGACGGTCCGCAGGCTCTGCGCGCTGCGCCGGCCGGGCGGCCCGGCCAGGTCGTGCAGGGCGGCGAGGAGTTCGGCGAGGTCGGTCTGGAGGTCGGTGAGGACGCCCGCGACGGCCCCGGCGTTGGCCTGGAGGATGTCGCTCCAGAGCCGGGAGTCGCCGCCGGCGATCCGGGTCACGTCGCGCAGTCCCTGGCCGGCCAGCCGCGGCGCCTGCGGCGGGCCGCTGCGCAGCCGGGCCGCCATCAGGCTGGCCACCACGTGCGGTACGTGGGAGGTCAGCGCCACCGCGTCGTCGTGTGCCTTGCTCTGCATCACCAGCGGTACGGCTCCGCAGAGCCCGATCAGGGAGAGCGCGCGGTCGAGCGCCGTGCGCGAGGTCAGCCGGGACGGGGTGAGCACCCAGGCGCGGTCCTGGAAGAGGTCCACACGGGCCGCGAGGGGGCCGGACCGCTCGCGGCCGGCCAGCGGATGGCCGCCGATGTAGCGCGTCGGGTCGGGCGCCCCGGCCAGGACCGCCCGTTCCGGTTCGTGTTTCACGCTGGCCACGTCGGTGTAGGTGCTGGCCAGCCCGCGCGCCTGCTGCTGGGCGAGTACGGCGGCGACCTGGCTGGGCGGGACCGCGATCACGGCCAGGTCGACCGGTTCGGGCGGCGGTCCCGCCGTTCCGGCGCCCAGGGCCGCGGCGGTCCGCGCGGCGGCCTCGTCGCGGTCCTGGAGGTGCACCGTGACGCCCTGCCGGGCCGCGGCCAGCGCGAGCGAGGTGCCGATCAGTCCGGTGCCGACGACGGCCAGGGTGCGGATCACCGGGCACCGCCCGGACGCGGCCCGGCCGGTGCGGCGGGCGGGGTGGCGGCCCCGTCCGCCGCACCCTCCTGGTGGGCCGCGCCGCCGTTGGCGCGGAGCCGTTCGGTGATGAGCGCGGCGAGCCGGTCGAGGCCCTTCTCGATCCGTTCCGGCGTCAGGGTGCTGATGGACAGCCGGAGCTCGCGGCACTGCGCGGACGCGCCGTAGAAGTGGTGCATCGGGGTGAACAGCACGCCGTGCCGGCGGGCCGCGTACTCCAGGAAGTCGTCGGTGACCGTGAACGGCACGCTGAGCACCACGAAGAAGCCGCCGGTCGGCTCGTTCCAGGTGACGCCGGGGCAGTCGGCGAAGCGCCGGGCCAGGCCCGCGAGCACCTGGTCGAGGTTGCGCCGGTACACGGCCGTCTCGCGGCGGTTCGCCTCGACCATGCTGCACCCGTGGCTGAGCAGCTTGCCGCCGATGACCGCCTGCGCGATCGGCGAGGTGTTGACGGTGAGCATGCTCTTGATCTTCGAGAGTTCGTCGGCGAGCATTCCGTCGCCCTGGGCGCCGCCGGTCACCCGCTGGTCGGCCACCACGTACCCGACCCGGGCCCCGGGGACACCGGTCTTGGCGAACGAGCCCAGGTAGACGACCCGGCGGCCGCGGTCCAGGGACTTCAGCGTCGGCGGGCGTTCGGCGGACGTGTGGAAGACGCCGTACGCGTTGTCCTCCAGCAGCAGGAGGTTCTCGCGCTCGGCGATCTCCAGCAGGCGGTGCCGGTCGGCGAGTTCCATGCTCGCGCCGACCGGGTTGGCGAAGTCGGGCGTCACGTAGCAGGCGCGCACCCGGCGGCCCGCCGCCCGCGCGCGGCGCAGCTGGGTGACCAGGTCGTCGAGGTCGATGCCGTGCTCGCCGGTGCGCACGGGCAGGACGGGCATGTCGGCGAGGAGCGCGGCGCCGGTCAGGCCGACGTACGTGGGCCGGGGCGCGAGCACCGCGTCCCGGCTGTCGGCGCGCAGCGCGCGCAGGACGAGGAACATCGCCTCCTGGCAGCCGACCGTGACGACCACGGACCCGTCCACGGCCTCGATGCCCTCGTCCACCGCCAGGCCCCGTGCGATCAGCCCGGCGATGATCCCCTTGGTCTCGCCGTACTGGAACAGGGTCCGCGCGATTTCCGCTTCCGTCATCCGGCGCTCGGTGCCCAGGTGGTCGCAGAAGACCTGGAGGTATTGGTGCACCTGGGATGCGTCATAAAATCCTTCGTACGGCCGCCCGGCCGCGAAAGAGATCGCTTCCGGATATGTGTCCGCGATCTGATTCAGAAGATTCATGGACTCCATCGCGGCATCGGCCAGCGAGGCGTGCAGCGATGCGGTATTCAGCTCGGCGGCGGCGATTTCCGGTTGCATGATTTCCATGGCTGCCTTCTGTCAGTCAGGAAGGGGTCGGCGCGCCGGTCCGTGGCCCGCGCCGCCGGGCCCTCGGCATCCCCAGGGCCGGATCGACAGCAATGGTTGTCCGCGGGGCGTGGCGGGGTCAAGGTGATACGCGGCGGGCGGCCGGGGCGTCAATTCTTGACAGGTGCGACGGCGGTAGCGCCGGTGTAATGTCTGGCAGCACCGTAATTGTTCGCCTTCCGCCTGTCCGGCGGCAGTGGCGAACTCGCTGAAGAGGTCCGCGGATTAGGCCGGTGCCGACCGTCGGCGTGGGTCTACGGCAGGTAATCCGTCCGCTCCGGTAGGCGAGCCGGCTCGATGAGCCATGCCCAGATCAATCCTTCAAACGGGGACTCTCATGACAGTTTCACAGAGCGCAGCGGCAACGGCTGCTGTCAGCGACCTCGCGATCGACCACATCGAGATGTACGTGGAGGACCTGGACGCGGCGGCGTTCACGTGGGTCGACAAGTACGCGTTCACCGTCGTCGGCACCGGCGGCTCCGCCGACCACCGCAGCATCGCCCTGCGGCACGGCACGATCACCCTGGTGCTCACCATGGCCACCTCCGACCGGCACCCGGCGTCGGTCTACGTCGCCGACCACGGCGACGGCGTCGCGGACATCGCGCTGCGCACCGCCGACGTCGAGGGGGCCTTCGCCCGTGCGGTCGCGGGCGGCGCCCGGCCGCTGCACCGGCCGGTCCGCAACGGCGGCCGCGGCGCGGGCGTCACGGCCACCGTCAGCGGCTTCGGCGACGTGGTGCACACCTTCGTGCAGCGCGCCCCGGAGGAGGGCCCGGGGCTGCCGGTCGGCTTCGAGCCGACGCTGAAGTCCGGGCAGCCGGTGCCCAGCGAGGTGGGGCTGCTGGAACTGGACCAC
Source organism: Streptomyces sp. NPDC018019 (assembly GCF_044327805.1). Lineage (NCBI taxonomy): Bacteria > Bacillati > Actinomycetota > Actinomycetes > Kitasatosporales > Streptomycetaceae > Streptomyces > Streptomyces sp. NPDC018019. The sequence continues at coordinate 25,849 of NZ_JBIRGD010000013.1, forward strand.
ATCGCGGTGTGCCTGAACAACGGCGACCTCGCCGGGACCGTCGAGTTCTACCGGCGCGCGCTCGGCTTCCGGGAGATCTTCGAGGAGCACATCGTCGTGGGCGCGCAGGCGATGGACTCCAAGGTCGTCCAGAGCCCCACCGGCCGGGCGACGCTGACCCTCATCGAGCCGGACACCACGGCCGACCCGGGACAGATCGACGACTTCCTCAAGAGCCACCACGGCGCGGGCGTCCAGCACCTGGCGTTCTCCTGTGACGACGCGGTGCACGCGGTCCGCACCCTGGCCGGCCGCGGCGTGGAGTTCCTGAGCACCCCCGGCGCCTACTACGACCTGCTGGGCGCCCGGATCTCGCTCAGCGACCACAGTCTGGAGGACCTGCGGTCCACCAACCTGCTGGCCGACCAGGACCACGGCGGCCAGCTGTTCCAGATCTTCACCGCCTCCGCCCACCCGCGCCGCACGATCTTCTACGAGATCATCGAGCGGCAGGGCGCGGAGACGTTCGGCAGCTCCAACATCAAGGCGCTGTACGAGGCCGTGGAGCTGGAGAAGAAGGGCCAGCGTGTCTGACCCGGCGACCGCCGGCGGCGCGGCGGCGGCACCGCTCCTGACCCTGGAGGACGTGGAGCGGGCCGCCGCCGCGGTGCTGCCCGCCGGAGTGCGGGACTTCATCGCGGGCGGCAGCGGGCGCGAGTGCACCCTCGCCGCCAACCGGGCCGCGTTCGACCGGGTCTTCGTGCGGCCCCGGGTGCTGCGGGACGTGTCGCACTGCTCGACCGGCGCCCGGTTGCTGGGCCGGCCGGTGTCGATGCCGGTGGCGGTCGCCCCGGTGGCCTACCAGGGCCTGGTGCACCCCGAGGGCGAGCTGGCGGCGGCGCGGGCGGCGAAGACCGCGGGCGTGCCGTTCACGGTGAGCACGCTGAGCACCGTGCCGGTGGAGGAGATCACCGCCCTCGGCGGCGACGTCTGGTTCCAGCTGTACTGGCTGCGCGAGCCCGGCCGGGCCCTGGAGCTGGCGCGGCGCGCGGAGGACGCGGGCTGTACGGCGCTGATGCTGACCGTGGACGTCCCGTGGATGGGCCGGCGACTGCGCGACGTGCGCAACGAGTTCACGCTGCCGGAGCAGGTGCGGGCGGTCCATCTCACCGGTGGCGGCGCCTCTGCGGCCCACCGGCGCACCGCCGGTGCCTCGGCGGTGGCCGTGCACACCGGCCAGGAGTTCTCCGCGGCGCTGACCTGGGCACAGGTGGCGGAGCTGCGGGCGAGCACCCGGCTGCCGCTGCTGCTCAAAGGGGTGCTGGCGCCGGAGGACGCGGTGCGCGCCGCGGAGTTCGGCGTCGACGCCGTCGTGGTGTCCAACCATGGAGGTCGTCAGTTGGACAGCGCCCTGCCGAGCGTCGAGGCACTGCCCGAGGTGGCCGAGGCGGTCCGCGGGAGCTGCCGGGTGCTGCTGGACAGCGGGGTCCGCTCCGGTACGGACGTGCTCAAGGCCCTGGCGCTGGGCGCGTCCGGGGTGCTGGTCGGGCGCCCGCCGGTGTGGGGCCTGGCCGTGGCCGGGGAGGACGGCGTGCGCCGGGTGCTCGGTCTGCTGGCCGCCGAACTGGCCGACGCACTGGGGCTGGCGGGCTGTGCCACGGTCGCGGACGCGCGGCGGCTGCGTACCGTACGCGGCGGGACCGCGGCCGGTCCGGACGGCACCGGGCGCCGGGCCGGACCCGCCCGGACGGCCGGGGACCTCACAGGTGGTGACCTGACGAGCGAGGATCTGACCGCCGGCGAGGGAGCCGCCGGGCCGTAGTCCCGGCAGGGGCCTGAACACACGAAAGCTCCTGGTGGCCGAGGTTCCGAAGCATGCGGACCCCGGACCGCCGGGAGCTTTCGCCTTACCGTCACCGGTGGTGGCCCCGGTGGCCCGCTGCGGGGGCCCGGGGGCGCGCGGTCACGTACCGGAGGCGCCGGTCTCCATCTCGTGCACCGCGATGGCGCCCGCCGGGCACCGCAGGGCCGCCGTCCGCACCTTCGCCGCCAGTTCCTCGGGCGGCGCCGCGTCGGTGAGCAGCACCGTGCCGTCCTCCTCCGACTGGTCGAAGACCGCGGGCACCAGCAGCTTGCACATGCCGGAGGCCGCGCAGATCTCCGCGTCCACCCGTACCTCGACCATCGTCCCCTCCTCGTTTCCGGGCGCCGCGCGCCCTGGTCGGGCCGCACCGTCACCAGGCGACCGGCAGGCGCTCCAGGCCGTACGCGATGGAGTTCGTCTTGTGCGGCACGTCGGCGGCGGGCACGGCCAGCCGCAGGTCCGGGAACCGGCGCCACAGGGCCAGGTAGGCGGTGCGCAGTTCCATCCGGCCGAGCGCGGCGCCGATGCAGTGGTGGATGCCGTGCCCGAAGGCGATGTGCGGCAGCGGGTCGCGGTTGACGTCGAGCCGGTCGACGTCGGGGGCGAGCACCGGGTCGCGGTTGGCCATCGGGATCGAGCAGACGACCTCCTCCCCCGCCTTGATCAGCTGCCCGGCCACCACCACGTCCTCGACGGCGGTGCGCGGGGTCGGCGCGTGGGCGACGGACAGGAAGCGGAGCAGTTCGTCCACCACCCGGTCCACGTTGTTCTCGGGGTCCGCCAGCAGCACGGCGAGCTGGTCCGGGTGTTCCAGGAGGGCCAGTACGCCGAGGCTGATCATGCCGGTGACGTTGTCGAGGCCGGCCAGCACCATCAGGCCGCAGATGCCGAGCAGTTCCTCGTCGTCGAAGTTGTCGCCGTGGTCGCGGATGAGCTGGCCGATGAACCCCTCGTCGGGGTCCTTGCGCTGCCGTTTGACCAGCGCGCGCAGGTAGTTGGAGGTGTACGCCTGGGCCGCGGCGCGCTCCTTGCGGCTGCGGTCCTGCTCCAGCTGCCACTGGTGCTTGACCAGGAACTCGCGCCGGTCGTCGCGGGGCACGCCGAGCAGCTCGCACAGGACCGCGCCGGAGATGGGGCTCGCGTACAGCCCGACGAGGTCGGCGGGCGGCCCGTGCCGCTCCATGGCGTCCAGGCAGCGTTCCGCGATCTGTTCGGTCACCGGCTTGAGCCGCTGGATGCGGCGGACCGTGAACTCCGGTGTGAGCATCTTGCGGAGCCGGGTGTGCTCGGGCTGGTCGTAGTCCATGAGGTGGCCGGACATCTCCTGCGGGCGGTGCTTGCTCCCGCCGCGGGTGACCTGGGCGCGGAAACGGCGCTGGTTGCTGAAGCGGACGTGGTCGCCCATCACCTGCCGTACCGCTTCGTAGCCCAGGGCCATCCAGATGGGCTCGGGCGCGGCGCCGGGCGCCGGGGCCACCTCCTCCCGGATGAGGGCGCCCTCGGCGCGCTGCCGGCGGATGTCGTCCGACGGGCCGAAGCCCGCCCGGCGGGCGTGGTCGAACTGATGCTGGGACTCGTCCGGCATTGCTGCGTCTCCTCCTACCATTCGACGGGCAAGGATTCCAAGGCGTACTGACGGGACCGGGCGGGCCGGAAGCGGACGTGCTCGTGCGGTACGGCCAGCCGCAGGTCCGGGAAGCGGCGCAGCAGCGCCGGGAAGGCGATGCGCAGTTCCATCCGGGCCAGCGGGGCGCCGAGGCAGTGGTGGATGCCGTGCCCGAAGGCCATGTGCGCGGCCGGCTCGCGGGTGATGTCGAAGCGGTCGGCGGGCTCGCCGGCGGCCGGCACGCGGTTGGCGGCCAGCAGCGAACAGGCCACGCTCTCCCCGGCCTTGATCACCTGGCCGCCGATGGTCACGTCCTCCAGCGCGGTGCGGGGCGAGGCGGTGTGGATGACCGTCAGGTACCGCAGCACCTCCTCCACCGCGCGGTCGGTCAGCTCCGGGTTCTCGCGCCACAGGGCGAGCTGTTCGGGGTGCTCCAGGAGCAGCAGGGTGCCCAGTCCCAGGATGCTGGCGACCTGTTCGAAGCCGGCCGCCATCACCGTCGCGCCGATGCCCGCCAGCTCTGCGTCGGAGACGGCCGCGCCCTGTTCGCGGACCAGGCTGCCGAGCATGTCGTCGCCGGGGGCGCGGCGGCGCCGCTCGGCGAGCTGGCCCATGTACGCCCAGTACGCCTTCCCGGCGGCCAGCTGCTGTTCCTGGCTGCGGCCCACGTCCCGGGTGATGTCCAGGTAGCGCGCCAGTTCCGTCTGGTCGTCCCGGGGGACCCCGAGCAGCTCGCAGCTGGCCAGGCCCGGGATCGGCCAGGCGAAGTACCGTACGAGGTCGGCCGGCCGCCCGACGCGCTCCATGGTGTCCAGGCAGTCCTGGACGATCTCCTCGATGCGGGGCTCCAGCCGGCGCATCTTGCGGACCGTGTACTCCGGCGTCAGCAGCTTGCGCAGCCGGGTGTGGTCGGGCGGGTCGTACTGGAGGAGGTTGCCGGCCTGGACCAGGCTCTGGGCGTCCTCCTCGCTGTCGGCGGGCGGGCGGGTGCTGAACCGGTCCGCGTCGGCGAGCACCGCCCGCACCTCGGCGTGACCGGTGGCCACCCAGCCCACCTGCCGGGAGGGACCGATGGTCACATCGGTCTCGACCAGCGGAGTCTCCCTGGCCATCCGGACGAGTTCGGGAACCGGGTCGAAGCGGTCCCGTCGGTAGTGCGCGGGAATCTCGGGTGTCTCGGGCATCCGCTGATCCTCTTCTTCGTCGTCGTCACCCACTGCCGGTGCCGGCGGGGAGCCAGAACATGCCGTCCGGCGACGACACCAGCCCGCCGGGCAGCAGCGGCGTCTCGGGCTCGGCGTCCGCGCCGAGCAGCGCGCGCATCTGCACCTGGGAGCCCTCCCGCGTCACCTGGCCGACCACCGAGGACTTGAACAGCGGCAGCATGCTGCCGTCCTCGCTGTGCGCCATCTGGTCCACCGCGCCGGCGAACTCCGCGGAGTCCGCCCGCAGGCGCTCCGCCATGGCTTCGGCGTCGGTCAGCGCCGCCTCGCCCGAGGAGACCCCGCCGACCAGGTCGACGAACGCCTCGATCTCGGAGCGCTGGTGGTGCGTGACCTTCTTGGCCCGCCAGAAGTAGGACTGCTCGCTGTGGTGCATCTCGTAGAACGAGAGCAGGAACTCGTAGAAGACGCTGTACTCCCGCCGGTAGCGCGCCTCGAACTCCCGCAGCGCCGCGGCTTCGTCCACCAGTCCCGCCAGGACACTGTTGATGCTACGCGCCGCGAGCAGTCCGCTGTAGGTGGCCAGGTGCACGCCCGAGGAGAAGACCGGGTCCACAAAGCACGCCGCGTCGCCCACCAGCAGCATCCCGGGCCGGGAGAACGTCGTCTGGTGGTACGAGTAGTCCTTGCGCACCCGCAGCTGCCCGTACTGGCCGGTGGTCACCCGCCGGGCGTCCGCCAGGTACTCGCTGATCAGCGGGCACTCCGCGATCAGCGACAGCAGGGCCTGCTCCTGGTCGCCCCGGATCTTCTCCGCCATCTCCCGGCGCACCACCGCGCCGACGCTGGTCAGGGTGGGGCTCAGGGGGATGTACCAGAACCAGCCGCTGTCGAACGCCACCGAGAGGATGTTGCCGGAGTTGGGCTCCGGGAGCCGCTTGCCGCCCTCGAAGTAGCCGAACAGGGCCAGGCTGCGGAAGAATTCAGAGTACTTGCGCTGCCCGCCGACGCGCTGGAACAGCCGGCTCCGGTTGCCCGACGCGTCCACCACGAACGTGCCGTGCGCCTCGCGTTCGGCCCCGTCGGCGTCGGTGTAGCGCACGCCCCGGACCCGTTCCGCATCCGCGATCACGTCCGCGACCGCGCAGCCTTCGCGTACCTCCGCGCCGCAGCGGCCCGCGTGGCGCAGCAGGATCTCGTCGAACTTCGAACGCTCCACCTGGTACGCGAAGGACGTCGGGCCCGCCATGTTCTCGGAGACCGAGAACGAGAACGTCCAGGGCTCCGGTGTCGCGCCCCACCGGAAGGTGCCGCCCCGTTTGCGGGTGAATCCCGCCGCCGCCAGGTCGTCCGCCACCCCGGTCAGCCGGCACACCCCGTGCACGGTCGACGGCAGCAGCGACTCGCCTATCTGGTAGCGGGGGAAGAATTCCTTCTCCAGTATCAGCACGCGATGTCCCTGCCGCGCGACGAGCGCGCCGAGCGTCGAGCCAGCGGGGCCACCGCCGACGATCACCACGTCGTATGGCTCCGGGTTCGCCGGGTTCCCTGCGTTCGCTGAATTCGCCACGGCCCTCTCCCCCATTCTCGGCGGAATGCATCCGGCATGTGCGCACGGATTCGGCGTCCGCCTGCTATTCGATTGTTAATTTTCGCTGAGAACCCGTCAAGGAAGACGCTTTGACAGTGGAGCCGGGTGTAGTCAGCCGCCCGGTCAAGGACAGCAACGGGCCGGTCATGAAGGTGGTGATCAGAGCCATCAGCACCAGGACGGTGAACATTTCCGGGCCGATGATCCCGGCCTCCAGACCCACGTTCAGCACGATCAGTTCCGTCAGTCCGCGGGTGTTGACCAGCGCGGCCACCAGCGCGGACGGCTGCCGGCCGAGCCGGCACAGGCGCGCCGCCGCGTACGCCGGGGCGATCTTGCCGACGGTGGCGACGGCCACGATGAGCGCCAGCAGCAGGACGGCGTCGCCGTCCAGCGACCCGATGTTGAACGACAGGCCGGTGGTGACGAAGAACAGCGGCAGCAGCAGGCCGGCGCTCTGCTCCATGGGGCGCAGCACGTCGGCGTCCGGTACGCCGTCCCGGCGGGGCATCGTCAGGCCGGCCAGCAGCCCGCCGAAGACCGGGTGCAGGCCCAGCGACGCGGTGACCCAGGCGCTGCCCAGCGCGAGGGCCAGCGCGATGGTGACCTGGTTGGCCAGCAGTGCCCGGGACCGGCGCAGCCACCAGCCGAGCACCGGGCGCACGACGAGGAACATGGCGGCCACGAACGCGGTGATGAGCAGCAGCGTCAGCGCCCAGTGCCGGCCCGGCGCGTGGCCGGTGCCGACGAGGGCGGCGGCCAGCACCAGCCATGCGGCCACGTCCATGAATCCGGCGGCGGTGGTCGCCACCGTGCCGGCCGAGGTGCCCGCGAGGCCGCGCTCGCGGATGATGGCGACGAGCACCGGCAGCGCCGTGATGGACACCGCCACCACCATGAACAGCAGGAACGACTGGCCGCTCGCGCGCCGCGGATCGACCGACGAGAAGGCGCCGGGCAGCAACTGCACCGCTCCGGCGGCGAGTCCGGCCGGTGTCAGCAGCGCGCACAGCGCGACCACGGCCGCGGTCCGGCCGCCCCGGCGCAGCTGCCGCGCGTCGATCTCGTAGCCCGCCACGAACATGAAGAGCACGATGGCGACCTGGGACAGCACCGACAGGAAGGGCAGCACGTCCTTCGGGAACAGGTGCGCGGTCGGATCGCCGGGGAGCCGGCCCAGGAGGGTCGGCCCCAGGGCGATGCCCGCCACGATCTGGCCGATGACGACCGGCTGGCCGCACCGGCGGGCCGCAGCGCCCAGCAGCCAGGACACCACGACGATCAGCGCCACATCGCCGATGACCACGGTCACCACTGCGTCGGTGTTCACTTCGCACCTCCCCCACGAGGGCGGCCGGTGTCCCGGCCGCCCTCTTCATGGCTTCCCCCGTGGCGGCCTAGGACCCGTCCGCGCTCCCGCTCATTTCGGCGATGAGGCTCTTCGGCCGCATGTCGGTCCAGTGTTCGTCGATGTAGTCCAGGCATTCCTGCCGGCCGGCCTCTCCGTGTACGGAGGTCCAGCCCTCGGGAATTTCCGCGAAAGCGGGCCAGAGAGAATGCTGCCCTTCGTCGTTGACGAGAACCAGGAAGGTGCCGTTCTCGTTGTCGAACGGATTGGTCATGACGGGTTCCTTTCCCCTGTCGGCCGCGCGGCCTGGAGCTTTTCGGTGACGATGCGCCCGATCTGTGCCAAGGGCGCCGGCTGGAGCATGCTGTAGTGGTCGGTGGCGATGTCGTGCGGTTCGATGGTTCCTCCGATGAAGGGCCGCCAGCTCGCCGTGGCGTCCCACGCCTGGGAGTTCTCGGGCCGGTCGACGGTCGCGACGAAGATGACCAGGTCGCCGCCGAACCGCGGGGGCGTGTAGCCGAACGAGAGCCGGCCCGCGTTGACGGTGACCTCCCGGATGTTGGCCAGCAGCTGCTCGTCCAGGCCGCCGCCGTCGCCGCCCTGCGGGCTCTGCTCGCCCAGCTCCCGGCGGAGCACCACGTCCTCGCTCTCCCGGGCGGCGGGCGTCTCGGTGAAGACCTCGCCGGTGTCGCCGTCGAGGTAGGTGTCGAGCAGCGCGAGCAGTGCCACTTCCTCGCCCCGGGCCTCCAGCGCGGTGGCCACCGCGTAGGCGACCGTCCCGCCGAAGGACCACCCGAGGAGGTGGTACGGGCCGGTGGGCTGGACGCTGCGGATCTGCGCGACGTAGTCGGCCGCCATCTCCTCCATGGTCAGCGGCAGCGGTTCCGGCCCGGCCAGACCGCGCGCCTGGAGGCCGTAGACCGGCCGGTCGGCGGGCAGGTGCGGGAGCAGGCCCCGGTAGCCCCAGCTCAGCCCCAGGCTGGGGTGGACGCAGAACAGCGGCGGCAGGCTGCCCTGGGACCGCAGCGGCAGCAGCACGTCCAGGTCGCCCCGGCCGCCGCGGGCCGCGGTCCTGTGCCGCCGCTCGCTGCCCGGGTCCACCATGGCGATCAGACCGTCGGCGGTGCGCCGGGCCCGGTCGCCGGTGCGCAGCATCCGCGCGCCCGGCGGGCCGAAGGGACCGGCGACGAACCGCTCGGCGGTACGGGCGGGACGGTCCGCGTAACCATGGGCCGTCGCCGCGCCCGCCACGTACAGGTCGCCCGCCACCCCGGGCGGCACCGGCCGCAGCAGGTCGTCGAGCACGTACGCGCGGGTGCCGGGCACCGGGCGGCCGGTGGGCGGCGCGGCCGGTACGGACTCCCCGGGGGCGAGCCGGTGTTCGAGCCAGTGCCCGGCCGTCTCGGCGGCACCGTGGGCGGTGACCACGGTGACGTCCGGGTGCAGGGCGCGCCACTTCACCAGGTCGTCGTCGGCGGCCGGGGTGCCCGTCGACACCGCGAGGACCTCCACGGCCTCGGCCGCGTCCGGCAGTTCGGTGAGCGTCGGCAACAGCGCCCGGGTGGTCACCAGCAGCCGGATGTCCTCGGGCCCGATGGGCGTACGGACGTCCTCCGGGGCGCCGAGCCGGACGCTGCCGCCGCCGCACAGCGCCGCGAGCAGCGGGGTGACCAGCGCCGCGACGGGCGCCCGGGTGTCCAGCAGCGTGCCGCGGCGGACCGCCGGGGTGGCGTGGGCGCGGTGTGCCGTGTGGTGGGCCAGTGTCCGGTGGTCGACGACGGCGGCGGCACCGTCCGCGGTGCTGTCGAGCACCAGGGCGGGCCGGGCGGGCAGCGGCGGCCGGTGCCCGGCCGGGGCCTTCCCTGCGGTCCCGTCGGGCGCCGCCGTCACCGGGTCGTCCAGCGGCACGACCGGCACCGGGCCGCCGGCGCGCAGCTGCCCGGCCGTGGCGGTCGGGCAGACCAGGGCGGCGGGGCGGGGCTCCCGCAGGACGACCTCGATGATCTCCTCGACCGGCCGGTTGGAGTCCACCGGACGGCAGGCCGCCCCGGCCTTCAGGACGCCGGTCAGGGCGACCAGGAACGCCGTGCTGAGCGGTTCGGCCACGGCCACGACGTCCCCGGGGCCGGTCCCCTGCCCGGTGAGCCGGTGGGCCAGCAGACTGCTAGCGGCATCCAGCTCGCCGTAGGTGAGCACGCCGTTCCGGTCCACGGCCGCCACCGCGTCGGGGGTGCGGGCCGTCTGTTCGGCCAGCAGCTCGACGACGGTACGGTCCGGGACCTCGGCCGCGGTGTCGTCGGAGTCCGCCACCAGGCGGCGGAACTCGTCGTCGCCCAGCAGTACGTCCACCTGGCTCAGCCGCAGCTCCGGGTCGGCCGCGAGCTGTTCCAGGACGCGCACCAGCCGGTCGGCGAGCGCCTGTGCGGTGTCCCGGTCGAACAGGTCGGTGGCGTACTTCAGCTGTCCGTCGAGGCCGTCCGGGCCGCCGTCGGCGCCCTGGCGTTCGGTCAGGCTCAGGGCCAGGTCCAGCTCGCCGGTGGCGGCGCCCACGTCCAGCCGTGTGGTGCGCAGGCCGGGCAGCTCCCACGGGTCCCACAGTTCGATCTTGCCTTCCTCGACCTCCAGGCCGACCTGGAAGACCGGGTGCCGGTCCACCGAGGGCGGCAGGGGCAGAGCGTCCACCAGGCGCTCGAACGGCACGTCGTGGTTGTCGCGCGCGCCCCGGTCCGTCTGCTGCACCCTGCGCAGCAGTTCGAGGAAACCGGGGTCGCCGGAGGTGTCGGTACGCAGCGCCAGCGGCCCGTCGAACGGACCGACCAGACCTTCGAGGCCGTCCTCGTCCCGGCGGGGCTGGATTGTGCCGATCGTGATGTCGGTGCCCGCGCCGAGCCGGGTGAGCAGCAGGGCCAGCGCTGCCTGCACGACCATGAACGTGGTGGCCTCGCGGGGTTCGGCCGCCGCCGCGAGCCGGGCGTGCGCCGCGGCGTCCAGGCGCAGCGGCACGCTCGCCAGGCGCCGGGAGGGCAGTGCGGGCCGCGGCCGGTCGGCCGGCAGCACCGGCTCGTCGGCCAGGTCCGCCAAGGTGTCCTTCCAGTAGGACAGCTGGTCGCCGGCCAGGGTCTCCGGCTCCTCCGCGCCGCGCAGCAGCTCCTGCTCCCATCGGGCGTAGTCGGCGAACTGCAGGGCCAGCGGGGCCCGTTCGGGGGCCCGGCCCTCGCAGCGGGCGCCGTACGCCGCCGCCAGGTCGCGGAAGAGCGGGTCGAGCGACCGCTCGTCGGCGGCGATCCGGTGCACCGTGACCATCAGGACGTGTTCGGTGTCCGACAGCGCGAACAGGCGCGGCGACCAGGGTGCTTCGCGCGTCAGGTCGAACTCGTGGGCGGCGTGCGCGGCCAGCAGGTCCGGCAGTTCCGCCTCGGTCGCCGGGGTCACCGTCAGCCGCGGGCGGGCGGCGTCGTCGGTGGCGGCCAGGATGTGCTGGCGCAGCTCGTTGCGGGCACCGGAGAAGGTGGTCCGCAGGATCTCGTGGCGCGCCGCCACGTCGCCGAGCGCCGCATGGAGGGCGGCCCGGTCGAGGTCGCCGGACAGGCGCAGGGCGGCCGAGAACTGGAACGCCGCGCCGCTGTCGTGCAGCCGGGTCATCAGCCACGTCCGCAGCTGGGCGACGGTGGCGGGCGCCTCGCCGTCGTGGTCGGCCGGGGCCAGCACCGGGCGGGCCTTGGTGGCCAGCGTGCGGGCCACGCCCGCGGCGGTCGGCGCGCTGAAGAACTGCCGCAGGTTCAGCGCCGCGTCGAACTCCTCGCGGATCCGGCCGATCAGCCGCATCGCGAGGCCGGACTCCCCGCCCAGCTCGAAGAAGTCGTCGTCGGCGCCGACCTGTTCGAGCTTGAGCACGTCGGCGAAGAGGCCGCAGAGCCGTTCCTCGGTCTCGTTCTGCGGTGCCCGCCGGGCGACCCGCTCGGCGAAGTCGGGCGCGGGCAGGGCCTTGTGGTCGACCTTGCCGTTGGCGGTGACGGGCAGCGAGCCCATCACCATCACCGCGGCCGGCAGCATGTAGCCGGGCAGCACCTTGGCGGCGTGCTCGCGGACCTCGTCGGCGTCCACCTCCTGGCCGTCCGGTACGACGTAGCCCACCAGCAGCCGCTCGCCGGGGCGGTCCTCGCGGGCCGCGACCACGGCCTGGCCGACGCCGGGGTGCGCGGCCAGGGCCGCCTCGACCTCGCCGAGTTCCACCCGGAAGCCGCGGATCTTGACCTGGTCGTCGGCCCGGCCGGCGAACAGCAGCTCGCCGTCCTCCGTCCAGCGCACCAGGTCGCCGGTGCGGTACATCCTCCCCCCGCCTTCGGCCGGGGGGACCCCCATGCCGGGGGCGAACGGGCACGCCACGAAGCGCTCGGCGGTCAGCCCGGCGCGGCCCAGGTAGCCCCGGGCCAGCCCGGTGCCGGCCACGTACAGCTCGCCCGCGGTGCCCGCCGGCACCGGCTGGAGGAACGCGTCCAGGACGTAGACCTGCCGGTTGCGCAGCGGGCGGCCGATCGGCAGCACCGCGGCCGGTTCCTCGCCCGGCCGGGTCAGGTGCCAGGTCGCGCACAGCGTGGTCTCGGTCGGGCCGTACAGATGGCGTACGGCGGTGTCCGGGCAGGCCGCGCGCACCCGTGCGACGGCCGCGGCGGGCACCACGTCACCGCCGGTCAGCACCTCGCGCAGGCCGTGCAGGCACTCCGGCGACTCCTCGGCCACCACGCGGAACGTGCCGGCCGTCAGGTGCACCGCGCTCACCCCGCCGGCCACCGCGGCCCGGATGTCCTGCGCGTCCACCGCGCCCGGCGCGGCGACCACCACACGGCCGCCGGAGGCCAGCGGCACCCACACCTCGAACAGCGAGGCGTCGAAGGCGTGCGGCGCGTGCATCAGCACCGCGTCGCGCGGGCCGACCGACCAGCCCAGGTCGCCGACCAGGCCCGCGACGCCGCCGTGCGGCACCGCCACGCCCTTGGGCCGCCCGGTGGAGCCCGAGGTGTACATCACGTACGCGAGGTCCTCCGCTGCCACGCGTACCGGTACCAGGGAGTCGGCCGGGGCCACCGCGACGGCGGCCCGCACCCGGTCGTCGTCCAGCACCACCAGCTCCACGGCGGCGTCGACCGGTACCGCGTCGCGGGTGGCCGCCGTGCACACCACCGCCGACGGGCCGGAGTCGGCCAGCAGGAACGCGACCCGCTCGGCCGGGTAGCCGGGGTCCACCGGCACGTACGCGGCGCCCGTCTTCCACACCGCGAGCAGGGTCACGAGCAGGTCGGCGGAGCGGTCCATCAGCACCGCGACCCGGTCGCCGCGGGTCACACCGCGGCCGGCGAGGTAGGCGGCCAGCCGGTCGGACTCGCGGGCGAGTTCGGCGTACGACAGGGAGCGCCGCGGGTCGCTCACCGCGACCGCGCCCGGCACCTGGGCGGCCTGTCCGGCGATCAGCTCCGGCACCGTGCTGCCCGGCACCGTGGCCGCGGTGGCGTTCCACCCGGCCAGCACCAGGTCGCGCTCCGGCTCCTCCAGGACGCCGATCCGGCCGACCGGCACCGTCGGGTCGGCGGCCAGCTGCGCCAGCACCCGCACCACCCGCTGTCCGATCCGCCGGGTCGCCGCCTCGTCGAACAGGTCGGGCCGGGCGGACAGCCGCAGGCTGATGCGGTCGCCGGGGAACACGCCGAGGGTGATGGGATAGTGCGCCGCGTTGCGGGACAGTCCGGCGGGCTCCAGGGTGAGGGCCTGCGGGTCGTCCGGCCCGGCGGGCGGGCGCGGGAAGCTCTCGTAGACCACGAGGGTGTCGAAGGACGCGCCGGGGCCGGCGAGCCGCTGGACCTCCGACAGGCCCAGGTGCTGGTGCGGGAGGAGCGCCGACTGGCGTTCCTGGAGGGCGGTGAGCATGTCGATGGCCGGCTGCCCGCCGTCGAGGCGGACCCGTACCGGCAGGGTGTTGATGAACAGGCCGACCATGGACTCCACGTGCGGCAGGTCGTGCGGGCGGCCCGCGACGGTGGCGCCGAAGACCACGTCGGTGCGGCCGGCCAGCCGGGCGAGGACCAGCGCCCAGGCGCCCTGGAAGAGCGTGTTGAGCGTCAGTCCGTGGCGGCGGGCCAGTGCGGTCAGGTCGCGGGAGGGGCCTTCGGGGATGTCCATCAGGACGTCTTCGGGCACCACCGTGGCGCGGGTCCGGTCCGCCGGGACGACCAGCGTCGGCTCCCCGGCACCGGCCAGTTCGGCGCGCCACGCCTCGCGGGCGGCGTCCTTGTCCTGCCGGTTCAGCCAGGCCAGGTAGTCGCGGTAGGAGGCGGCCGGCGGCAGTGCCGCGGCGTCGCCGCCGGCCGCGTACGCCGTGGACAGTTCGGCGAGCACGATCGGCATCGACCAGCCGTCCATGAGGATGTGGTGGCTGGTGACGACCATCCGGTGCCGGCCGTCGCCGAGCCGGACCAGCAGGACGCGCAGCAGCGGCGCCGCCGCGAGGTCGAAGCGGCGGGCGCGCTCGGCCGCCGCCAGCCGCTCCGCCTCCGCCCCGGCGTCGTCCGGCGCGAGGTGCGTGAGGTCCCGCTCCTGCCAGGGCAGTTCCACCTCGCGGGCGATGACCTGCACCATGCGGGCCCCGCTGACCCGGCGGAAGCAGGCGCGCAGCGCCGCGTGCCGGGCCAGCAGGGTCTCCCACGCCGCGCGCAGCCGGCCCGTGTCCAGGGGGCCGTTGACGGCGTGTGCGGACTGCACCGTGTAGACGTCCGGCCCTTCCTCGTCGAAGGACGCGTGGAAGAGCAGCCCCTCTTGCAGTGGTGACAGCGGCCACACGTCCTCGACCATGGATCGGGTCATCGCTTTCTCCTCACAACGCCTCGTCGTGCTCGGTCGCTAGCGTTCTTCATCGGTGAATCCGGCTTCCAGCTCGTCGATCTGCTGCTGGGCGAGATCGAGCAGGCCGAAGTCGGAGGGGGTGTGACCGCCCGCGGCGGGGTCGGTGGTGTGCGCGGCCAGGCCGGTCAGCAGGTCCAGCCACGCCCGGCCGATGCGCTCGGCCGCCGCCGCGTCCGCGGCGCGGGCGGGCCGGTCGAGCGTGAGGGTCAGTTCCGGTTCGTCCGGGGTGCCCCGGGCGACGGTGCCCGCCTCCAGGAGGTACGCGGCGGGCCGGGTCGTGCCGTCGGCTGCCGCGGTACCGGCCGGCTGCCAGGGGCCGTCCGCCGGTCCGGTGCGGAGCCGGTCCCGGTGGGTGAAGGAGACGCGCGGTTCCGGCAGGGCGTCCGGGCCCGCGCCGGCCCCGGGACCGGCACGCAGTTGTTCCTTGACGGCCTTCAACAACGTACCGGCAGCCGGTCCGCCTGCCCAAGCCCCGTCCAAATCGGTGCCGGACAGGTCCAGCCGGACGGGCCGGACGGCGGTGAACCGGCCGACGGTGCGGGCCGGTCCGGCGCCGTCCCGGTCCGCCGCCGCCTCCCGGCCGTCCTGTTCGACGGCCACCACGACGGGCGCACCGCCGTCCTCGCGCGCGAGCACGCCCGCCAGGGCCGCGAGCAGCACCTCGTGGACCTCGCAGTGGTAGAGGGGCAGGGTCCGGTGCAGCAGGGTGGCGGCCGTGTCGGACGGCACGGTCCACGACTGCCGCGTACGGCCCCGGCCGGCGGACGACGCGCTCCGCTGCGGCAGTCGGCCGGCTGCCCGGTCGTCCTCGGCCGTCCGGCCGTCCAGCTCCGCCGCCCACCGCCGGAATGTCGTGCCGACGGGCGCGAGTTCCGGTACGGCTCCGGCCGCCACGGCCGCGCAGGCCGCCGCCAGGTCGGTGACGATGATGCGCCAGGACCGCTCGTCCACGACGAGGTGGTGGGCCACCAGGGCCAGCCGCCCGGCGCGTCCGGCTCCGGCGTCCAGCCACACGGCCCGGAACGCGGGGCCCGTGGCCGGGTCCAGTTGCCCCGCCGCTTCCCGCCCGGCGCGGTCCGCGACCGTGTCCAGGTCGTCGTCGGCGATGCCCGCGGCGTCGATGCGGGTGAGCACCGCGCCGGCGTCCACCGTGCCGCGTTCGCCGGCCACCAGCGCCGGTCCCGTGTCGCCGTCCGGCACCACACGGGCGCGCAGCATGTCGTGCGTGTCCAGGACGGCGGCGAGCCCGGCGGTGAGCGTGTGCGGCTCCAGGCCGGCCGGCGCGGTCACGGTGAACCACTCGGCGCGGCCCGGGTCGAAGGCGTGCCCGCCCAGCGCCCGCATCGCGGGGGTGACGGCGATCGGCCCCGTACCGACGTCCCCGGCCGCCCGTGCGCGCTCCGCCGCCCGGTCCGACTCCACGGCCTCCGCGAGGCGTTCGGGGGTCGGCTGCTCGAAGACCTGACGTGGCGTCAGCGACAGGCCGGCGCGGCGGGCCCGGGAGGCCAGCTGCATCGACATCACGGAGTCGCCGCCCACATGGAAGAAGTTGTCGTCGATGCCCACCCGTTCGAGGCCGAGCACCTCGGCGAACAGGGTGCACAGCGTCTCCTCCACCGGGGTGCGCGGTGCCCGTCCGGAGACCTGCCCGGCGAAGTCCGGCGCGGGCAGCGCCCGGCGGTCGACCTTGCCGTTCGGGGTCAGCGGCAGCCGGTCCAGCGGTACCAGGGCCGCCGGGACCATGTACTCGGGCAGCCGCTGCGCGACGTGTGCGCGCAGGGCGGCCAGCAGCGCCCCGGTGTCGCGGCCCGCGGCCGGCGCGTTGGTCCACGCCGTCAGCGGCTCCTCCGGGCCGGCGGTACCGTCCGCGGGCACGTACGTGTCCACCGGCGCGGCCCCGTCGGCCAGTCCGGCGCGGACGAACGCGACGTCCAGGCGGTCCGGCGCACCGGCGGACCAGGTGGCCCCCACCCAGTAGCCGAGGCTCTCGCCCAGCGCGTGGAACGCCTCGACGTCGGGGGCCGCCGGGTGGCCGCCGTCCGGGGGCGCCGCCGCCGGGTCCCCGCCGTCCTGGACCACGCGGGCCAGCCCCGCCTCGTACGCCACCCGGGTGTTGGGCACACCGGTGACGCGCAGCCGGTCCGGCCGTTCGCCGTCCAGGTACCGGCGCAGCGCGGCGAGGCCGCCGTCGCGGTCCGTCCAGTCGTGCTCCGGCGCGCCGCCGAGGGAGAGCACGGCGGCTCCCCGCTTGTGCAGCGTCACGTCGTAGCGGTAGCGGGTCAGCTCGTTGTGGTGCTGTCCGCGCTTGAGCCGGATGTCCACGCCCGCGGCGTCCGGCAGCCGGTCCCGCAGCGCCGTGAAGAACTCCGGGGCGACGAGGAGTTCCTTCTCCAGGACGACGCTGCGCTCCACGGCCCGCCGCAGCGCGGCCACGTCGTGGGCGTCCGCCGCGCGGTTCACGTGCACGGCGGTGGTCAGCGTGCGCAGCAGCCGTACGTTGCGCACGTCACCGACGAACAGCGCGCCGCCCGGGGCGAGCAGCCGCATCGCCAGCTCCACGACCTCCTGGAGATAGCCGGCGTTGGGGAAGTACTGGGCGACCGAGTTGAGCACGATCGTGTCGAAGTACCCGGCGGGCAGCCCGTCGGCCTCGTGGGCGGCCTGGGTGCGCAGTTCGACCCGCCCGGCCAGCCCGGGATCGCGGCTCACGTGCCGCCGCAGCTCCTCGATCGCCGACGCGGAGAAGTCGGTGCCCCAGTACGTCTCGCAGTCCGGCGCGAGCCGGGCGAGCAGCAGCCCGGTGCCGACGCCGATCTCCAGCACCCGGCGCGGGCGCAGGGCCCGGATGCGCTCGACGGTCCGCGCCCGCCATTCGCGCATCTGCTCCGGCGGGATCGGCTGCCCGTCGTAACTGCTGTTCCACCCGGCGAAGTTCTCGCCCAGCACGTCGGACTCCGGATGGGCGTGCAGGGTGTCGTACAGGTCCTGCCACTCGCCGACCTGTTCCTGTTCGAGCCGCTCGTCCCGGTCCCCGGTGGCCGTGTCCGCGACCACGTAGCCGACCAGGCGGCGGTCGCCGGGCCGGTCCTCGCGGGCCACCACGACGGCCTGGCCGACGGCCGGGTGGGTGGCGAGCGCGGCCTCCACCTCGCCCGGCTCGACCCGGTACCCGCGCACCTTGACCTGGGCGTCGGCCCGGCCGACGAAGACCAGCTCGCCGTCCTCGGTCCAGCGCGCCACGTCACCGGTGCGGTACATCCTCCCCCCGCCTTCGGCCGGTGGGACCCCCATGCCGGGTGCGAACGGGCAGGCCACGAAGCGTTCCGCGGTCGGGCCCGGCCGGTCCAGGTAGCCGCGGGCGAGGTTGACGCCGGTGACGTACAGCTCACCGGCCACCTCCGGCGGGACCGGTTGCAGGAAGGCGTCGAGCACGTACGTACGGGAGTTGGCGACGGGCCGCCCGATCGGCACCGGGTCGGCGTCCGGTGCCAGCGGCGCGCTCATCGCCGCGCACACCGTCGTCTCGGTCGGCCCGTAGGCGTTGACCATCCGCCGAGCCGCGGCCCAGCGGGCGGGCAGGTTCGCCGGGCACGCCTCGCCCGCCACGGTCAGGGTCTCCAGCGTCGCGGGCAGTTCCTCGGCCACCGCCAGCACGCTCGGCGGGACCGTCGCGTGGGTGATGTCCCAGCGGCGCAGCGCGGCGCCCAGCGAGACGCGGGGCGGCAGGCCCTCCGGGCCCGGGACGACCGACGCGGCACCGGACAGCAGGGCCATGCACAGTTCGGAGACCGCCGCGTCGAAGCTCAGCGAGGCCATCTGGAGGACGCGCGACTCCGGTGTCACCGCGAACCGTTCGATCTGGGCGCGCGCCAGGTTGCCCAGACCCGTGTGCGGGACCACGACGCCCTTGGGCCGCCCGGTGGAGCCGGAGGTGTAGGTGACGTAGGCGGCGTGGGCGCCGAACAGCGGCGCGGTCCGCTCGTCGTCGGTCACCGGACCGCCCGGCAGGGCGGCCACCTCGGCCGCCACCGCCGCGTCGTCCAGGACCACCACGGGCCCGCCGAACCCGTCCGGGACGACGTGCCGGGTCGCGGTGGTGCACACCACCGCGGACGGTGCGGCGTCCGCCAGGACGTACGCCACCCGCTCCGCCGGGTGCGCCGGGTCGACCGGTACGAAGGCGCCGCCCGCCATGGAGACGGCCAGCACGGCGGTCACCATCTCCGCCGAGCGCGGCACGGCCACCGCGGCACGCGACTCCGGCCCGACGCCGAGCCCGATCAGGTGGCGGGCCAGTCGCCCGGCCTGCGCGGCCAGTTCGCCGTAGGTCAGCGTCCCGGTGTCGGTCACCAGCGCCGCCGCGTCCCGCGACCGCGCGGCCTGGTGGGCGAACAGCTCCGGCAGCGGCGCGTCCGGGGCGGGCACCGCCGTACGGTTCCAGCGGTCCGCGACCAGGGCGCGCTCGTCCTCGCCGAGCAGCCGGATCCGGCCGACCGGTGTCCACGGGTCCGCCACCACCTGCTCCAGGGCGCGGACCAGCGCGGTCTGCATGCGTTCGGCGCGGGCGCGCGGGAAGACATCGGGCCGGTAGATGAAGTCGCCCTGTGCGCGCTCGCCGGGGGCCACGATCCACGTCAGCGGGTAGTGGCCGCGGTCCTCCGGGATTCCGGCCGGGCGTACGGCGAGGGAGTCCGGGTCGGCCGGCGGCTCGGGCGGCTGCGGGTAGTTCTCGTAGACGACGAGCGTGTCGAAGGTCGCGCCGGGACCGGCGAGGTGCTGGATCTCCGGAAGCCCGACGTGCTGGTGGGCGAGGAGCGCGGTGCGGCGCCGCTGGATGTCGGTGAGCAGTTCGGCGACGGGCTGCGCGCCGTCCAGGTGGACGCGTACCGGCAGGGTGTTGATGAACAGGCCGATCATCGACTCGACGCCGGGCAGCTCCGGCGGGCGGCCGGCGACCGTGGTGCCGAAGACCACGTCGGGGCGGCCGGTCAGCCGGGCGAGCAGCAGCGCCCACATGCCCTGGAGCACGGTGTTCGTGGTCAGCCCGAGGCCGCGGGTCAGCTCGGTCAGCCCCCGGGTGAGCTGGTCGGACAGCTCGAAGCGGATGCGTTCCGGTACGGCGGGGGCCCGGACGAGTTCGGCCGGGACCACGCTGGTCGGCTCGTCCACCCCGGCCAGTTCCGCGCGCCAGGCGTCCCGTGCGGCGTCCTTGTCCTGGCGGTCCAGCCAGGCCAGGTACTCGCGGTAGGAGGTGGCGGGCGGCAGCGTGCGGTCGTGGCCGCCCGCCGCGTACACCGACGCCATCTCGTCGATCAGCACCGGCAGCGACCAGCCGTCCTTGACGATGTGGTGGCTGGTCAGCACGAGCACGTGCCGCCGCGCGCCGAGCCGGACCAGCAGCAGCCGCAGCAGCGGTGCCACCGTCAGGTCGAAGCGGTGCTCGCGGTCGCCGTCGGCGAGCCGCTGGAGCGCGTCCGGCACCTCCTCCCCGGCCAGCCCGGTCAGGTCCGCCTCGCGCCACGGCAGCGGCACGTCCCGGGCGATGACCTGCACGGTCTCGCCGGACGCTGACGGGTGGAAGCTCGCCCGCAGAGACGGGTGGCGGACCAGCAGCGTCTGCCACGTGGCCCGCAGCCGGGCCACGTCGAGCGGGCCGGTCAGCTCCATCATCCGCTGGCCCTCGTAGATGTCCGGGCCGTCCTCGTCGAAGGCGGCGTGGAACAGCAGCCCTTCCTGGAGGGGCGACAGCGGCCAGATGTCCGCCAGGGACGGTACGGCGGCCTCCAGTTCCTCCACGGTGTCCTGGGTCAGGGTCAGGAGGGGGAAGTCGGAGGGGGTGTGCCCGCCCGCGCCGGGGCCTTCGGTGTGCGTGGCCAGGCCGTCGAGCATCGCCAGCCAGTCCTGGCCGAGCCGTTCCGCGGCGGTCTCGTCGAGGAGGCCGCCGGGCCAGCTGAGGGTCAGGGTCAGCGCGGGCCCGTCGGGGCCGTCCTGGACGACCGCGCCCGCTTCCAGGGCGTGCCGGGCGGGCATGCCCGGGTCCACGGACCCGCCGAGCGCCGATTCCCCGGCCATCTGCCACGGCGCCACCCCGCCCGTCGCCGCGTCCGTTTCCGCGCCCGCGGTGAAGCGGCCGAGGTAGTTGAACGCGATCTGCGGCGCCGGGAGGGCGGCCAGCGCGGGGCCGGTCTCCGGGTTGAGGTGGCGCAGCAGCTCGTACCCAAGGCCGTCGCCGGGCAGCGCGCGGGCCTGCTCCTTGACCCTCTTGAGCAGCGCTCCGGCGGCGGGTCCGCCCGCGCGGGCCCGGTCCAGGTCGAGACCGGCCAGGCGCAGCCGCAGTGGGTGGGTGCTGGTGAACCAGCCGACCGTACGGGACAGGTCCGCGCCGGCCAGCGGCTCGCGCCCGTGCCCTTCGATGTCCACCAGGACCCCGGCGCCGGTGTCCTGGCCGCGCTGGGCCTGCCGCCGGGTCACGGCGGCGGCCAGCGCGGCCAGCAGCACGTCGTGCACGCCGCAGTGGAAGGCGGCCGGTGTCCGGGCGGCGAGGACGGCCGCCGCGGAGCGCGGCACGGTCCAGGTGCGGCGGCACACGGTCGCCGCGGTGTCCCGCGCCGGGTCGAGGGCCCGCTCGCCGACCAGCGGGTCGGGGCCGTCCAGCAGGGCCGTCCACCGCTCCAGTTCCGCGGTGCGCGCGGGGTCCGCCGCCTGCGCGGCCAGCAGCGCCGACCACTGCTTGAAGGAGGTGCCCACCGGGTCGAGATCCGGTTCACGGTCCGCCGCCACAGCTTCGCAGGCGGCTTGCAGGTCCGGTACGAGGATGCGCCAGGAAACGCCGTCGACGACCAGGTGGTGGACGGCGAGGACCAGCCGGCCGGTCCGTCCGGGACCGGCGTCCAGCCACACCGCCTGCACCAGCACGCCGTCGGCGGGCGCCAGGCGGTCCACGGCGTCCCGCGCGGCCTGGTCCGCCAGCACGTCCAGGCCGTCGTCCGGCACGTCCGCGGCGTCGACGCGGCTGACCAGCGCGGCGGCGTCCACCGTGCCGCGCGCGGGCACCTGGAGCACCGCTTCCGGCCCGTCGCCGGTCACCCGGGCCCGCAGCATGGCGTGCGTGTCCAGTACGGCGGCCAGTCCGGCGGCCAGCACGTCCTGGCCGAGCCCGGCGGGGGCGCCCAGCACCGCCCACTGCGCGAAGGCGGCGCGCGTCGCGGCCGGTACGCCCAGCGCCCGTACCACCGGGGTCCAGGCGACCTCGCCGGCCGTGTCGTCCGGGGCGTCCTGCGCGGGCGCGTCGTCCCCGGCCACCTCGGCGACCTCGGCCAGCCGCTCGGGGGTCTTCTCCTCGAAGACCTGCCACGGCGTGACGACCACACCGGCGCGCCGGGCGCGCGAGACCAGTTGCAGCGACATGATCGAGTCGCCGCCCAGCTCGAAGAAGCTGTCCTCGACGCCCACCCGGCCGAGGCCGAGCACCTCCGCGAACAGGGCGCGCAGGACCTCTTCGGTCGCGTTGCGCGGCGCTCGCCCCGAGGCCCGTCCGGCGAAGTCGGGCGCGGGCAGCGCGGCCCGGTCGACCTTGCCGTTCGCGGTCACCGGGAGCGCGTCCAGCACCACCACGGCGGCGGGGACGAGATGGTCGGGCAGCAGCCCGGCGACGTGGTCGCGGACCGCGTCCCCGTCCACCGCCGCCCCGTCCGGCACCACGTACCCGATCAGGCGGCGTTCGCCCGGCCGGTCCTCGCGGGCCACCACCACGGCCTGGGCGACGGCCGGGTGCGCGGTCAGCGCCGCTTCCACCTCGCCGGGCTCCACCCGGTAGCCGCGCACCTTGACCTGGGTGTCGACCCGGCCGGTGAAGACCAGTTCGCCGTCCTCGGTCCAGTGCGCCAGGTCGCCGGTGCGGTACATCCTCCCCCGGCCTTCGGCCGGTGGGACCCCCATGCCGGGCGCGTAGGGGCAGGCGACGAACCGTTCGGCCGTCGGGCCGGGGCGGTCGAGATAGCCGTGCGCCAGACCCGTCCCGGCGAGGTACAGCTCACCGTCCACCCCGGGCGGTACGGGCTGGAGGAACGCGTCCAGCACGTACACCCGGCGGTGGGGCAGCGGACGGCCGATGGGCAGGGCGTCCGCCACGATGTCGCCGGGGCGCAGCCGGTGCCAGGTGGCGCACAGCGTGGCCTCGGTGGGCCCGTACAGGTGCCGGACCGTCACCTCCGGGCAGGCTTCCCGTACGCGGGCGACGGACGCCGCCGGAACCACGTCACCGCCGGTCAGCACCTCGCGCAGCCCGGCGAAGCACTCCGGCGCCTCCTCCGCGGCCACCCGGAACAGGCCCGCCGTCAGGTGCACGGCCGTCACCCCCGCCGCCACCGCCTCGCGCACGCGCCGGGCGTCGACCGTGCCGGGCGCGGCCACCACGACGCGCGCGCCGGTGGCCAGCGGCAGCCAGATCTCGTACAGCGAGGCGTCGAAGACGTGCGGTGCGTGCATCAGCACCGCGTCGTTTGGACCGAGGGACCAGCCCTGCTCGCCGGCCAGCGCCGCCACACCGCCGTGCGGCACGGCGACGCCCTTCGGCACACCGGTCGATCCGGAGGTGTACATCACGTACGCCATGTCGTCGGCGCCCAGGGTCAGTTGGGGAGCCCGCTGGTCCGCCATGGCCGCCCGTACCCGCGGCTCGTCCAGGACCACCGTCCGCCCGGCCGCGTCCGCCGGCACCACCGCTCGGGTGGCCCCGGCGCACAGCACGGCCGCCGGGCCGGAGTCCGCCAGCAGGAACGCGATCCGCTCCGCCGGATATCCGGGGTCCACCGGTACGTACGCGGCCCCGGCCTTCCACACACCGAGCAGCGCCGCGATCAGGTCGGCGGACCGCTCCAGCACCACCGCGACCCGGTCGCCGCGCCGTACGCCCAGGCCGTGCAGGTGCCCGGCGATACGGTCCGACTCGGCGTCCAACTGCGCGTATTGCACAGTCCGCTGTCCGTCCACCACGGCCACCGCGTCGCCCGCCCGCGCCGCCTGGGCGGCGAACAGCTCCGGGACCGACGCGCCGGCCGGCTTCCCGGCCGCCGTGGCGTTCCACTCCGCCACGACCCGGCCGTGCTCCGGTGCGCCCAGCACGCCGATCCGGCCGACGGGCGCCAGCGGGTCCGCCACGATCCGCTCCAGGACGCGGACCACCCGCTCCCCCAGCCGCCGGGCCTCGCGCCGGTCGAACAGGTCCGGGCGGTAGGTGACGTAGACGCGCAGCCGGTCGCCGGGCACGACGCCCACGGCCAGCGGGTAGTGGGTACCGGCCACGATGTCGGCCTGGCTGATCGTCACCTCGCCGCCCGCGCGCATGGCGCCGGACAGGGTGGCGGTGGTGCGCGGATAGTTCTCGAACATCAGCATGGTGTCGAAGACCGCGCCGGGGCCGGCCAGGCCCTGCACCTCCGAGAGCCCCAGGTGCTGGTGCGCCATCAGCGCGGACTGGCGCTCCTGGAGGCCGGTGAGCAGGCGCAGCACCGGCTGGGCTCCGTCGAGCCGGACCCGTACCGGCTGGGTGTTGATGAACAGGCCGACCATCGACTCGACGTCGGGCAGCTCCGGCGGGCGGCCGGAGACGGTGCCGCCGAACACCACGTCGGTCCGCCCGGCCAGGCGTGCCAGCACCATCGCCCAGGCGCCCTGCACCACGGTGTTGACGGTCAGGCCGTGCCGGCGGGCCAGCTCGGTCAGGGCCCGGGTGCCGTCCTCGGACAGCTCGGCGGAGCCGGTCTCGGGGGTGGCCGGTGTCCGGCCCTGGTCGGTGGTGCGGGCCACCAGCGTCGATTCCTCGGCCCCGGCGAGTTCCGCCTGCCAGGCGGCCCGCGCGGCGTCCCGGTCCTGGCGCTCCAGCCAGGCCAGGTAGTCGCGGTAGGAGGCGGTCGGCTTGAGCGCCGCGCCGTCGCCGCCCGCCGCGTAGGCCGCGCCGAGTTCGTCCAGGACGACCGGCATCGACCAGCCGTCCAGCAGGATGTGGTGGCTGGTCACCACCAGGCGGTGCCGGTCCGCCGCCAGGCGGACGAGCAGCAGCCGCAGCAGCGGTGCCGCCGCGAGGTCGAAGCGGTGGGCCCGCTCGTTCGCGGCCAGCCGTTCCAGCGCGGCCCGCTGCTCGTCCTCGGGCAGCGCCGACACGTCCGCCTCGCGCCACGGCAGGGTCACGTCCCGCGCGACGACCTGCACGGTGTCGCCGGACTCCCGCTGGTGGAAGCTGGCCCGCAGGGCGTCGTGCCGGGCCAGCAGGGCCTCCCACGAGGCGCGCAGCCGGGCGGCGTCCAGCGGCCCGGTCAGGTCCAGCAGCCGCTGGGTCTCGTAGACGTCCGGGCCCTCTTCGTCGAAGGCGGCGTGGAACAGCAGCCCTTCCTGGAGGGGCGACAGCGGCCAGATGTCCGTCAGCGACGGCACGGCCGCCTCCAGCGCCGCCACGCTCTCCTGGGTGAGGTCCAGCAGCGGGAAGTCACCGGGGGTGTGGCCGCCCGCGCCGGGGGCCTCGGCGTGGGCGGCCAGGCCGCCGAGCAGGTCCAGCCAGAGGTCGCCGAGGCGTGCCACCGCGGAGTCGTCGAGGAGGGCGGCGGGCCAGGTCAGCGCGAGGTCCAGGGCCGGCCCTTCCGGCGTGTCGCGGACGACCGCGCTCGCCTCCAGGGCGTGCCGGGCGGGCAGGTCGGGCGCGGCCGCACCGCCGATCGCGGTGGGGCCGGCCGGCTGCCACGCGGCCACCGAGCCGCCGTCCGCGCCGGCGGTGAAGCGGCCGAGGTAGTTGAAGCCGATCTGCGGTGCCGGGAGGGCGGCCAGCGCGGGGCCGGTCTCCGGGTTGAGGTGGCGCAGCAGCTCGTACCCGAGCCCGTCGCCGGGTACGGCACGCGCCTGCTCCTTGACGGTCTTGAGCAGCGTGCCGGCCGCGGAGCCGCCGGACAGCGCCTGTGGCAGGTCGATGCCGGTGAGGTCCAGACGGACCGGGTGGACGCTGGTGAACCAGCCCACCGTACGGGTCAGGTCGGTGCCGTCCAGCGGTTCCCGGCCGTGGCCCTCGACGTCCACCAGGAGTCCGGCGCCCGCGTCCGGCCGTCCGTGCGCGACGGCGCCCGCCAGGGTGGCCAGGAGCACGTCGTGCGCGCCGCAGTGGAAGGCGGCCGGGGCCCGGTTCAGTACGGTGGCCGCCGTCGCGCCGGTCACCGACCAGGAACGGCGGCGCAGGGTCGCCGCGGTGTCGGTGGCCGGGTCGGGCGCACGGGTGCCGAGCTGGGGCCCCGCGTCGGCCAGGAGTGCGGTCCAGTCGGCCAGTTCGGCCGTGCGGGACGGGTCGGTCGCCTGGGCGGTGAGGAGGTTCGCCCACCGGCGGAAGGAGGTGCCGACCGGGTCCGGTTCCGGTGCCTGTCCCGCGGCCGCGGCCTCGCAGGCGGCCCGCAGGTCGGGCGCGAGGACGCGCCAGGAGACGCCGTCCACGGCCAGGTGGTGGACGACCAGGGCGAGCCGGCCGGTGCGCCGGGGCCCGGCGTCCACCCACACGGCCCGGACCATCGCGCCCGCGGCCGGGTCGAGCCCGTCGGCGGCCTCGCCCGCCGCGCGCTCGGCGATGGCGTCCAGGTCACCGTCCGGCGCGTCCGTGGCGTCGGTACGGGTGACCAGCGCGGCGGCGTCCACCGCGCCGCGTCCCGGCACGTCGAACACCGGTCCCGCCGCGCCGTCGCGCACCCGGGCGCGCAGCATGTCGTGGGTGTCCAGGACGGCCGCCAGCCCGGCGGTCAGCGCCTCCCGGCCCAGTGCGGCCGGTGCCCCCAGGATCATCCACTGGGCGAACCCGGGCCGGGCGGCCCGCTCCCCCAGCGCCCGCATCACCGGCGTCCAGGGCACCTCGCCGACCCCCACGTCGGAGGCCGCGCGCGCCGCCGCGTCGGTACGGCCCGCCACCGCCGCCAGTCGCTCGGCGGTCCGGTGGTCGAAGACCTGACGTGGTGTCAGCACGAGTCCGGCGCGGCGGGCCCGCGAGACCAGCTGCATCGAGCCGATCGAGTCGCCGCCCAGCGCGAAGAAGCCGTCGTCGACGCCCACCCGGTCGAGGCCGAGCACCTCGGCGAACAGGCCGCACAGGATCTCCTCGGCCGCGGTGCGCGGCGCCCGTCCGGAGACCCGTCCCGCGAAGTCGGGGGCGGGCAGCGCCGCGCGGTCCACCTTGCCGTTGACCGTCACCGGCAGCGACGGCAGGACCACGACGGCCACGGGCACCATGTAGTCCGGCAGCACCTTGGCGAGGTGCTCGCGGATCTGCTCCGCGTCCGCCTCCTGCCCGTCCGGGACGACGTAGCCGACCAGCCGCCGTTCGCCGGGGCCGTCCGCGCGCGCCACCACCACGGCCTGGCCGACCGCCGGGTGCGCGGCCAGCGCCGCCTCCACCTCGCCCAGCTCGACGCGGAAGCCGCGCACCTTGACCTGCGCGTCCGCCCGGCCGACGAAGACCAGTTCGCCGTCGCGCGTCCAGCGCACCAGGTCGCCGGTCCGGTACATCCTCCCCCGGCCTTCGGCCGGGGGGACCCCCATGCCGGCGGCGAACGGGCATGCCACGAACCGCTCGGCGCTGAGCCCGGCGCGCCGCCAGTAGCCCTGCGCCAGCCCGGTGCCGGCGACGTACAGTTCGCCGGTCACGTCCGGCGGTACGGGCTGGAGGAACGCGTCCAGCACGTACACCTGCCGGTTGCCCAGCGGGCGGCCCACCGGCAGTTCGGGGCCCGTCGCGTCGCCGGGCCGCAGCAGGTGCCAGGTGGCGCACAGGGTGACCTCGGTGGGCCCGTACAGATGCCGTACGGCGAGGTCGGGGCACGCCTCCCGGACGCGGGCGACGGATGCCGCCGGGACCACGTCGCCGCCGGTCAGCACCTGGCGCAGGCCCGCGAAGCACTCCGGCGCCTCCTCCGCCACGACCCGGAACAGCCCGGCAGTGACGTGCGCCGCCGTCACTCCGCCGGCCACGGCCTCGCGGATCCGCTGCGCGTCCACCGCGCCCGGCCGCGCCACCTCGACGCGGGCGCCCGAGACGAGCGGCACCCAGATCTCGAAGAGCGACACGTCGAAGGCGTGCGGGGCGTGCATCAGCACCGCGTCGTCCGGGCCGAGGGACCAGCCCTGATCACCCGCCAGCGCGGCGACGCTGCCGTGCGGCACCGCGACACCCTTCGGCGTGCCCGTCGAACCGGAGGTGTACATCACGTACGCCACGTCACCCGCGGATACGGGAACGTGCAGCGTCGAGTCCGGTGTCTCCAGCGCGTCCAGTTCCACCAGCGGCACGCCTGTATCCACCGGAACCGCCGCCCGCGTCCCCGCACCGCACACCACCGCCGCCGGAGACGAGTCCGCCAGCATGAACGCGATCCGCTCCGCCGGATACCCCGCATCCACCGGAACGTACGCAGCCCCCGCCTTCCACACCCCCAACAACGCCACCACCAGATCAACAGACCGCTCCAACACCACCGCGACCCGATCACCACGCCCCACACCCAGACCACCCAAATACGCCGCCAGGCGGCCCGCCTCCACATCCAACTCGCCATAGGTCACAGAACGCCGACCATCCGACACGGCCACGGCATCCGGCGCCGCGACCACCCGCCGCGCGATCAGCTCCGGCACCGAGGCGGCCCCCGCAGCCTCCCCGGCCGTCGCATTCCATCCCTCCACCACCAGACGCCGCTCGTCCCCGCCCAGCACACCGATCCGCCCCACCGGCGCCGACGGATCCGCCACCACCTGCTCCAGCACCCGCACCAGCCGGCCGAAGACGGCCTCGGCGGTGTGCCGGTCGAAGAGGTCCGGCCGGAAGTCGAGCTTGCAGAGCATCCGTTCGCCCGGCACGACGACCAGCGTGAAGGGGTAGTGGGAGGTCTCCCGGCCTTCGAGGAAGCGCAGCGTGAAGGCATCGGGGCCGGTCGTCCCGCCGGGCGCCACGGGGTAGTTCTCGAACACCACCAGCGTGTCGAAGACCGCGCCGGGCCCGGCCAGCTTCTGGATCTCGCCCAGGCCCAGGTGCTGGTGGGACATGAGCGCGGTCTGCCGCTCCTGGATGCCGGCGAGGAGCCGGTGCAGCGGCTGCCCGCCGTCGAGCGGCACCCGCACCGGCAGGGTGTTGATGAACAGGCCCACCATCGACTCGACGCCGGGCAGTTCGTCCGGGCGGCCGGCCACCGTGGCGCCGAACACCACGTCGTCGCGTCCGGACAGCCGCGCCAGGAGCAGCGCCCAGGCGCCCTGTACCACGGTGTTCACCGTCAGGCCGTGGGCGCGGGCCAGGCCCACCAGGCCGCGCGTCAGGTCCTCGGGGATCTCGCCGATCAGGCTCTCGGGGACGACGGGCCGCCGGGCCGGGTCGGCCGGCGCCACCAGGGTCGGCTCGTCGTTGCCGGCCAGCTCCGCCCGCCACGCCTGCCGGGCGGCGTCCTTGTCCTGCCGGTGCAGCCAGGCCAGGTAGTCGCGGTAACGGGCCGCCCGGGGCAGCCCGGACGCGTCGCCGCCCGCCGCGTACACCGTGGTCAGCTCGTTGAGCAGGACCGGCATCGACCAGCCGTCCATCAGGACGTGGTGGGAGGTGATGACCAGCCGGTGCCGCTCGCCACCCAGCCGGATCAGCAGCAGGCGCAGCAGGGGCGGCACCGCCGGGTCGAACCGTTCGGCCCGCTCCCGCGCGGCCAGCCGCCCGGCCTCGGCCAGGGCGGCCGCCTCGCCGAGCCCGGACACGTCGGCCTCCCGCCACGGCAGTGCCACCTCGCGCGCGACGACCTGCACCGCATCGCCCGACCTGCGGCGCCGGAAGCCCGCCCGCAGCACCGGGTGCCGGGCCACCAGCGCCTCCCACGAGGCACGCAGCCGGCCGGCGTCCAGCGGGCCGTCCAGCGCCAGCGTCCGCTGTCCCTGGTAGACGTCCGGGCCCTCCTCGTCGAAGGCGGCGTGGAACAGCAGCCCTTCCTGCAACGGCGAGAGCGGCCACACGTCCTCGACAAGAGATCGGGTCATCGCTTACTCCTCAAAACGACGTGCGTTCAGCGGTCTACGAGGCGCCGACCACGGCTCGCGGGCCATGGCGCGGGGCTACGGGTTGTCGTCGGCGAAATCGGCTTCGAACTCCTCGACCTCGTCCTGGCCGAGGTCGAGCAGGGGGAAGTCGGAGGCGGTGTGCCCGCCGGCGGCGGGGTCGGCGGTGTGGGCGGCCAGGCCGTCCAGCAGGTCCAGCCAGCGCCGGCCCAGCCGTTCGACGGCGCGGTCCGCCCACAGGCCGGCGGGTCCGGCGAGGGTGAGGGCCAGTTCCGGTCCGCCCGGGGTGTCCTGGACGTAGGCCCCCGCCTCCAGGGCGTGCGGGGCGGGTGTGCGCGGGTCGGCCGAGCTGCCGACCACCGAGGTACCGGCCGGCTGCCAGGCGTCCCCCGGCGCTCCGGTGCGGCCGGCCCCGGCGAACCTGCCCAGGTAATTGAACCCGATGTGGGCGGCCGGCAGGGTGTCCAACTCCGGTCCGGTCAGCGGGTTCAGGTGGCGCAGCAGCCCGTGGCCGAGGCCGTCGCCGGGTACCGCGCGGGCCTGCTCCTTGACCTTTTTCAGCAGGTCACCGGCGGCCGGCCGGCCTGCCGCCGCCTCGTCCAGGGCCACCCCGGACACGTCCAGGCGGACCGGGTGGACGCTGGTGAACCAGCCGACCGTCCGGGACAGGTCGGCCCCGCCCGCCGACTCGCGGCCGTGCCCCTCGATGTCCACGACGAGCGGGCCCGCCGGGTGTTCGGACGCCACCGCGCCCGCCAGCGTCGCCAGCAGTACTTCGTGGAGGCCGCAGTGGAACATCGCGGGGGCCTTGCCGACCAGGGTGGCCGCCGTCGCGCCGGGCAGCGCCCAGGTGTGCCGGACCATGTCGGCCAGGAGGTCCCGGTCCGGGTCCAGTTCCCGCCCGCCGAGCGGGGTGGTGGCATCGAACAGGGCGGCCCAGTGGGGCAGTTCGGCGATCCTGCGCTCCTCGGCCGCCTGGGCCGCGAGGGCACCGGCCCACTGCCGGAAGGAGACGCCGACGGGGTCCAGTTCCGGCGTGCGCCCCTCCACCGCCGCCTCGCAGGCGGCCCGCAGGTCCGGGAGCAGGATGCGCCAGGACACGCCGTCCACCACCAGGTGGTGCACCACCAGCGCCAGCCGTCCGGGGACGGTGGGCCCGGCGTCCAGCCAGACGGCCTGCACCAGCGTGCCCGTCGCGACATCCAGCCGCTCCGTCGCCTCCCGGGCGGCGCGCTCGGCGGCGTCGTCCAGGTCGCCGGCCGGTGTGTCCGTGGCGTCGATACGGGTGACCAGCGCGGCGGCGTCCACCGCGCCGCGCCCGGAGACCACCAGGCGCGGCCCGCCCGCCGCGTCCTCCACCCGGGCCCGCAGCATGTCGTGGGTGTCCAGGACGGCGGCCAGCCCGGTGGTGAGCACGTCCGGCCGCAGGCCCGCGGGCGTGGTGACGACCATCCACTGCGCGAAGCCGCCGCTCAGCGCGTACTCCCCGAGCGCCAGCATGCCCGGCGTCCAGGCCACCTCGCCCACGCCCGCGTCCGGCGCGGCGCGCACCTCGTCGGCGAGCCGGGCCACGGCGGCCAGCGCGCCCGGTGTCTCCTGCTCGAACACGTCCTGGGCGGTGAACAGCACCCCTTCGCGGCGGGCCCGGGACGCGAGCTGCATGGACATGATCGAGTCGCCGCCCCGTGCGAAGAACCCGTCCTCCGGGCCCACGTCGTCCACTCCCAGCAGTTCCGCGAAGAGCCTGCACAGGATGTCCTCGGCCGCCGTGCGCGGCGCGCGGCCGGCCGTCTTCCCGGCGAAGCCCGGGGCGGGCAGGGCCTGGCGGTCCATCTTGCCGTTGACCGTCACCGGCAGCTCCGGCAGGACCACGACGGCCGCGGGGACCATGTGGTCCGGCAGCACCTTGGCGACGTGTTCACGGATCCGGTCCGCGTCCGCGTCCGCCGCTGCGCCCGCGTCCCGCCCGTCCGGTACGACGTAGCCGACCAGCCGCCGCTCGCCGGGAAGGTCCTCGCGGGCGACGACGGCGGCCTGGGCCACCCCCGGCGCGGCGGCGAGCGCGGCCTCGATCTCGCCCGGTTCGATCCGGTAGCCACGAATCTTGACCTGTGCGTCGGCGCGCCCGGCGAAGACCAGTCCGCCGTCCTCGGTCCAGCGCGCCAGGTCGCCGGTGCGGTACATCCTCCCCCGGCCTTCGGCCGGGGGGACCCCCATGCCGGACGCGAAGGGAGAGGCGACGAACCGCTCGGCCGTCGGGCCGGGCCGGTCGAGGTATCCGCGCGCCAGGCCCGCCCCGGCGAGATACAGCTCACCGGTCACGCCCGGCGGTACGGGCTGGAGGAACGCGTCCAGCACGTACACCCGGCGATGGGGCAGCGGACGGCCGATGGGCAGCACGTCCGCCACGGCGTCGTCCGGGCGCAACCGGTGCCAGGTGGCGCACAGCGTGGCCTCGGTGGGCCCGTACAGATGCCGTACGGCGAGGTCGGGGCACGCCTCCCGGACGCGGGCGACGGATGCCGCCGGGACCACGTCGCCGCCGGTCAGCACCTCGCGCAGCCCCTGGAACGACTCCGGTGCCTCTTCGGCGGTCACCCGGAACGAACCGGCGGTCAGGTGCAGCGCCGTGACACCCGCCGCCACCGCCTCCCGCACCCGCTGCGCGTCCACCACACCGGGTCCGGCCACGACCACCCGGGCACCGCGGACCAGTGGCACCCACATCTCGAACAGGGAGGCGTCGAAGGCGTACGGCGCGTGCATCAGCACGGCGTCGTCCGGGCCGAGGGACCAGCCCTGATCACCCGCCAGCGCGGCGACGCTGCCGTGCGGCACGGCGACACCCTTCGGCGTGCCCGTCGAACCGGAGGTGTACATCACGTACGCCAAGTCCTCGGCGGATACGGGAACGTGCAGCGTCGAGGCCGGTGTCTCCAGCGCGTCCAGTTCCACCAGCGGGACGCCCGTATCCACCGGAACCGCCGCCCGCGTCACCGCACCGCACACCACCGCCGCCGGAGACGAGTCCGCCAGCATGAACGCGATCCGCTCCGCCGGATACCCCGCATCCACCGGAACGTACGCAGCCCCCGCCTTCCACACCCCCAACAACGCCACCACCAGATCAACAGACCGCTCCAACACCACCGCGACCCGATCACCACGCCCCACACCCAGACCACCCAAATACGCCGCCAGGCGGCCCGCCTCCACATCCAACTCGCCATAGGTCAGAAAACGCCGACCATCCGACACGGCCACCGCATCCGGCGCCGCAACCACCCGCCGCGCGAACAACTCCGGCACCGAGGCGGCCCCCACAGCCTCCCCGGCCGTCGCATTCCATCCCTCCACCACCAGACGCCGCTCGTCCCCGCCCAGCACACCGATCCGCCCCACCGGCGCCGACGGATCCGCCACCACCTGCTCCAGCACCCGCACCAGCCGGCCGGTCAGCGCGCGGGCCAGTTCGGGGGCGATCAGGTCGGGCCGGTAGGACACCTCCACTTCGAGGCGGTCGCCGGGGAGGATGCCCAGGGTCAGCGGGTAGTGGGTGGCCTGGCGCAGGGCCAGCGTGGTGAAGGAGAGCGTGCCGGCTCCGGCCGATTCGGCGGCCGGGCGGGGGTAGTTCTCGTACACCACCAGCGTGTCGAAGCACGCGCCCGGCCCGGCGTGCTTCTGGATCTCCGCGAGGCCCAGGTGCTGGTGCGGCAGCAGTGCGGACTGGCGTGCCTGGACGTCCTTGAGCAGTTCCAGCACGGGTTGTGCGGCGTCGAGGCGTACGCGTACCGGCACGGTGTTGATGAACAGGCCGACCATCGACTCGACGCCGGGCAGCTCCGGCGGGCGGCCGGCCACCGTCGTGCCGTAGACCACGTCTTCGCGTCCGGACAGGCGGGCCAGCAGCAGCGCCCAGGCGCCCTGTACGACGGTGTTGGCGGTCAGGCCGTACCGGCGGGCCAGCTCACCGATCGCGCGGGTGAGCCCGGCGGGCAGGGCCGCCTCGGTCCGGTCGGGCAGGGCCGGGGCGCGGGCCGGGTCCGCGGGGGCGACGAGCGTCGGCTCGCCGTCCCCGGCCAGCTCGGCGCGCCACGCGGCCCGTGCCGCGTCCTTGTCCTGCCGGGCCAGCCAGCCGAGGTAGTCGCGGTAGGAGGGGGAACGGCGCAGCACCGAGGCGTCGCCGCCCGCCGCGTACACCGTGGTCGCCTCGTCGAAGAGGACCGGCATCGACCAGCCGTCCACCAGGATGTGATGGGCCGTCAGCACCATGCAGTGCCGGTCCGGGCCGAGCCGGACGAGCAGCAGCCGCAGCAGCGGGGCCACCCCCAGGTCGAAGCGCTCCGCGCACTCGCGGGCGGCCAGCCGGGCGACCTCGGCGAGCGCGTCGGCCCCCGGCCGGTCCGACAGGTCGGCCTCCCGCCAGGGCAGGGCGGCTTCACGGGAGATGAGCTGGACCGCCTCGCCCGACCTGCGGCGGTGGAAGCTGGCGCGCAGCGCCGCGTGCCGGTCGAGCAGCGCCTGCCAGGACGCGCGCCAGCGGGCCGCGTCCAGCGGGCCGTCGATCGTCAGGGTGCGCTGGATGACGTAGACGTCGGGCCCCTGGCCGTCGAAGCCGGCGTGGAAGAGCATCCCTTCCTGCAACGGCGACAGCGGCCACACCTCGGCCAGCGCCGAGCCCTTGCCGGATGCCGCTCCCGCGGCCGGTGGTGAGGTCCTCACAGCGACAGTCCCCCTTCGAGCCGTGCTGCTATCGCTTCGAACTCCTCGACCTCGTCCTGACCTAGGTCCAGGAGCGGGAAGTCGGAGGGCGTGTGGCCGCCCGCCTCGGGCGCGGCCGTGTGGGCGGCCAGGCCGCCGAGCAGTTCCCGCCACAGACGGCCCAGCCGCGCCGCGGCATCGTCGTCGAGGACGCCGGCCGGACCGCCCACGGTGAGCGTCAGTTCGGGTCCCCGCGGTGTGTCGCGGACGACCGCGCCCGCCTCCAAGGCGTGCGGTACGGGCATGTCCGGGTCGTCCGATCCACCGAGCGCGGTGCTGCCCGCCGCCTCCCACGGCACGGCCGTGCCCGCGGGCGCGCCCGCGGGGAACCGGCCGAGGTAGTTGAAGCCGATCTGCGGCGCCGGGAGGGCGGCCAGTACGGGACCGGTCTCCGGGTTGAGGTGGCGCAGCAGCCCGTGGCCGAGGCCGTCGCCGGGCACCGCGCGGGCCTGCTCCTTGACGGCCTTGAGCAGCGCGCCGGCCGCGGGCCCGCCCGCCGGCACCTGGTCCAGGTCCACGCCGGACAGGTCGAGCCGTACGGGATGCACGCTGGTGAACCAGCCCACCGTCCGGGACAGGTCGGCTCCGGCGACCGGGTGCCGCCCGTGTCCCTCGACGTTCACCAGGACCCCGGCCGCCGTCTCCGGCCGCCACCGCGCGACCGCGCCCGCCAGCGCCGCCAGCAGCACTTCGTGGACGCCGCAGTGGAAGACCGCGGGGGTGCGGCCGGTCAGGACCGCCGTCTGCTCCGTCGGCACCTCCCACGTGTGGTGCCGCACGGTTGCCGAGGTGTCCGTCGCCGGGTCGAGGGCGCGGGTGCCGAGCACCGGGTCCGGGCCGTCCAGTACGGCGGTCCAGTACGGCAGTTCCGCGACCCGCTGCGGACGGCCGGCCTCGGCGGCGAGCAGTCCGGCCCACTGCCGGAAGGAGGTGCCCACGGGGTCGAGGTCCGCTTCGCGCCCGTCCGCCGCCGCCTCGCAGGCGGCCCGCAGGTCCGGCACCAGAATGCGCCAGGACACGCCGTCCACCGCGAGGTGGTGCACGGCCAGCGCCAGCCGGCCGGTCCGGTGCGGTCCGGCGTCCAGCCACACCGCCCGGACCAGGACGCCGGCGGCCGGGTCGAGCCGGGCCACCGCGTCCTCGGCGGCCCGTTCCGCGAGGCCGTCGAGACCGGTGTCCGGGGTCCGGACCGCGTCCACCCGGGTCACCAGGCGGTCGGCGTCCACCGCTCCCCGGCCGCCGACGGTCAGCACCGGCCCGCCCGGGCGCGGCACCAGCCGGGCCCGCAGCATGGCGTGGGTGTCCAGGACGGCGGCCAGCCCGGCGGCCAGGACGTCCCGGCCCAGTCCGGCCGGGGCGCCCAGGACCATCCACTGCGCGAACCGGCCGCCCGCGATCCGCTCGCCCAGCAGCCGCATCACCGGCGTCCACGGCACCTCGCCGGCCCCCGAACCGGCGCCCTCCGCCCGCGGCCCGGCCGCGGCCGGCTCCGCCACCTCGGCGAGCCGTTCCGGCGTCTGCTCGTCGAAGACCTGCCGGGAGGTCACCAGCAGCCCGGCCCGGCGGGCCCGCGACACCAGTTGCAGCGACATGATCGAGTCGCCGCCCAGCTCGAAGAAGCTGTCCTGCGCGCCGACCCGTTCCAGGCCCAGGAGTTCCGCGAACAGCGCGCACAGCACCGTCTCGGCGGGCGTACGCGGTGCCCGTCCGCCGGCCTGCCCGGCGAAGTCGGGCGCGGGCAGCGCCGCCCGGTCCAGCTTCCCGTTGGGCGTCATCGGCAGTTCGCCGAGGACCAGCACGGCCGCCGGGACCATGTGGTCCGGCAGCGTCGCGGCGACGTGCGCGCGGAGGGACCGTACGTCCGGGTCCGGCCCGGCGGGCACGACGTAGCCGACCAGCCGGCGCTCGCCGGGGCGGTCCTCGCGGACCACCACCGCCGCCTCCGACACCGCCGGGTGGGCGGCGAGCGCGGCCTCGATCTCGCCCGGCTCGACGCGGAAGCCGCGCACCTTGACCTGGGCGTCCGCCCGTCCGGCGAAGACCAGTTCGCCGTCGTCGGTCCACCGGGCCAGGTCCCCGGTCCGGTACATCCTCCCCCAGCCTTCGGCCGGGGGGACCCCCATGCCGGGCGCGAACGGGTTCGCGACGAACCGGGACGCGCTCAGCGCCGGGCGTCCCAGGTAGCCGCGCGCCAGGTTGACCCCGGCCACGTACAGTTCGCCCAGCACGCCCGGGGGCACCGGCCGGAGGAAGGCGTCCAGGACGTACGCCCGGGTGTTGGTGACCGGGCGGCCGATCGCCGGCGCGCTGTCGGCGCCGAGGGGCGCGGTCACCGTGGAGGTGACGGTCGCCTCCGTGACGCCGTACTCGTTGAACAGCTCCCGCCCGGCGGACCAGCGGCGGCGCACCTCGTCGGTCATCGGCTCGCCGCCGGTGACCAGCACCCGCAGCCGGGGCAGGTCGTCGGACGGCAGCTGCGGCAGGAACGCGGCGGGCAGCACCACGTGGGTGGCCTCCCGCTCGCGCAGCAGATCGGCCAGGTCCTCGCCGAAGGTCTGCTGTCCGGCCGGTGCCAGGACGAGCCGCGCGCCCGCGCACAGCACCGGCCAGATGTCCCCCATGGACACGTCGAAGCTGGGCGAGACGAGCTGGACCAGGCGGCTGTCGGTGCCGATGCGGTAGCGCGCGACGCGGTCCGCGACGAGGTTGCGCAGGCCGCGGTGGGCGACCAGGACGCCCTTGGGCACGCCGGTCGAGCCGGAGGTGTAGATGACGTACGCCGCGTTGTCCACGCCCAGCGGCGCGGCCCGTTCGGCGTCGGTCAGGGAGCCGCCCGCGCGGCGCGCCACGGCCCCGGCCACCGCCGGGTCGTCCAGGACGACCGGGCCGCCGCCCGCGCCGGCCGGTACCGCCGCGCGGGTCCGCGTGGTGCACAGCACCACCGCGGGCTCCGCGTCCCGCAGCACGAACGCCACCCGCTCCGCCGGGTAGTCGGGGTCCACCGGTACGTACACCCCGCCCGCCATCGCCACCGCCAGCACGGCGACGATCATCGTCACCGACCGTTCGACGACGACCGCCACCCGGCACTCCGGGCCCACGCCGTGCGCGACGAGGTGCCGGGCCAGCTGTCCCGCCTCGTGCTCCAGCCCGGCGTAGGTGAGCGCTCGCCGTGCGTCCTCGACGGCGACGGCGTCCGGCGTCCGCGCGGCCTGTTCCCGGAACAGCCCGGGCATGGTCGTGGCGGCCACCGGCGCGTCCGTGCGGTTGAAGTCGGCCACCACGGTGGTGTGTTCGTCCGGGCCCAGGACGCCGACCCGGCCCACCGGCACCGAGCAGTCCCGCATCAGCTGCTCGAAGACCCGCACCAGCCGCGCGACGAGCTTCTCGGCGAGACCGGCCGCGACCTGGCCGCGGCGGTACGCCACGTGGACGCGCAGCCGCTCGCCCGGGATGACGCCGAGGGTCAGCGGGTAGTGGGTGGCCTCGCGGGTGCCCAGGACGGCGAAGGCGAGCGCGTCCGGGGCGCCCGGCGCGGCGACCGCGCGGGGGTAGTTCTCGTGCACGACGAGCGTGTCGAAGACGGCGCCGGGCCCGGCGCCGCGCTGGATCTCCGGCAGGCCGAGGTGCTGGTGGGCGACGAGCGCGGACTGGCGTTCCTGGAGCTCGCGCAGCAGGCCGAGCACCGGCCGCGCGGCGTCCAGGCGCACCCGTACCGGCACCGTGTTGATCAGCAGGCCGACCATCGACTCCATGCCGGGCAGCTCCGGCGGCCGGCCCGCGACCGTGGCGCCGAACACCACGTCCGTACGGCCCGCCAGCCGGGCCAGCACCAGCGCCCAGGCGCCCTGCAGCAGCGTGTTGACCGTCAGGCCGTGGCGGCGTGCCAGCTCCGTCAGGCCCCGGGTGGTCGTCTCGGGGATGTCGGTGATGAGGTGGCCGGCGTCCACCGGGCCCCGGTCCACGGCCCCCGGGGCGACCAGCGTCGGCTCCTCGGTGCCGGCGAACTCGGCGCTCCAGGCGGCGCGCGCGGCGTCCTTGTCCTGGCGGGCGCGCCAGGCGAGGTAGTCCCGGTAGGAGGCGGCCGGGGCGAGGGCCGAGCCGTCGCCGCCCGCCGCGTAGACCTCGGCCAGTTCCGACAGCAGGACCGGCATCGACCAGCCGTCCATCAGGATGTGGTGGCTGATGACGATGAGCCGGTGGCGGTCCGCGCCGAGGCGGATCAGCAGCAGCCGCAGCAGCGGCGCCGCGGCCGTGTCGAAGCGGCGCTCCTGTTCCCGGGTGGCCAGTTCTTCGATGCCGGACAGCGCGTCGGCCGCCGGCAGGCCGGACAGGTCGATCTCCCGCCAGGGCAGCCGGACCTCGCGCGAGACGACCTGGACGGCCTCCCCCGACGCCCGCCGGTGGAAGCTCGCCCGCAGCGCGTCGTGCCGCACCAGCAGCGCCTCCCACGACGCGCGCAGCCGGCCGGCGTCCAGCGGCCCGGTCAGCTCCAGCATCCACTGGGTCTCGTAGACGTCCGGGCCCTCCTCGTCGAAGGAGGACTGGAACAGCAGCCCTTCCTGGAGGGACGACAGCGGCCAGATGTCGGCCGGCCGCGGCACGGCGGCCTCCAGCTCCGCGACACCGTCCTGGGTGAGGTCGAGCAGCGGGAAGTCGGACGGGGTGTGGCCGCCCGCGCCGGGCCGGGCGGCGTGCGCGGCCAGGCCGCCCAGCATCTCCACCCACCGGCGGCCGAGCCGCTGCGCCGCGGCGTCGGCCCGCCCGTCCCCGGCCCGGTGCCGCCAGGTGAGTGCGAGCGTCAGCGCGGGCCCGTCGGGGGTCGCGCCGATCACCGCTTCGGCCTCCAGGGCGTACGGCGACGGCTCACCGGGACCGGCCGCGCCGGCCGGGAGGAGCGAGCCGCCCTGTTCTGGCTGTCCCGCGCAGCTGAACGCGATCCGGGGCGCCGGGAGAGCGGCGAGCGCGGGGCCCGTCTCCGGGTTGAGGTGGCGCAGCAGGCCGTGGCCGAAGCCGTCGCCGGGGACGGAACGCACCTGCTCCTTCACGGATTTGAGCAGCGTGCCGGCCGCCGGGCCGCCCGCGAGGACGTCGCCCAGGGCGGTGCCGGTCAGGTCCAGCCGCACGGGGTGCACACCGGTGAACCGGCCCACCGTACGGGACAGGTCGAGCCCGTCCGGCCCGCCGCGGCGGCCATCCGTCTCGATGTCCAGCAGGACACCGGCCCGGCCGTCCTCGCGCCCGTACACGACCGCGGCGGCCAGCGCGGTCAGCAGCACGTCGCCGGCGGTGCAGTGGAACGCGGCGGGCGCCCGGCCGACCAGCACCGCCGCTTGCTGGGGCGGCACCGTCCAGGCCATCCGGCGTGCCGGTCCGGCGGGTTCCGCGTCCGCCTCCGCGCTCTCCGTGCCCGCGGGTGCGAAACCGTCCGGGAGGCTGTCGTGACCGGGCCCGCCGTTCCATATCGCGCGCCAGCCGTCCAGTTCGGCAACGCGGTGCGGCTGCGTCGCCTGGGCGGCCAGCAGGCCCGCCCACTGCCGGAAGGAGGTGCCCACCGGGCCGAGCACCGGCTGCCGGCCGTCCGCCACGGCCTCGCACGCCAACCGGAGGTCGGGGACGAGGATGCGCCAGGAAGCCGGGTCCGCCACCGCGTGGTGGACCGCGAGCACCAGGCGGCCGGGGTGCGCGGGGCCCGCGTCCAGCCACACCGCCCGGAGGTTCACCCCGGCCGACGGGTCGAGCCGGGCCGCCGCCGCGTGGGCCGCCCGTTCGACGGCCCGGTCGAGGTCCGCCGCTGCCGTGGCCTCCCGGGTGACCAGCGCCGCCGCGTCCACGGTGCCCCGCCCGGGCACGACCAGGCGCGGCCCGGTGTCCCCGGTGACGGTCCGCGCCCGCAGCACGGCATGGGTGTCCAGTACGGCCGCGACGGCGGACGGCAATGTGTCCGGCCGCAGGCCCGCCGGTGTCTCCAGCACCGCCCAGCGGGTGAACCGCCCGCCCCGCGCCGCCGGCAGCGGCGTCCAGGGCACCTCGCCGGTCTCCGTGTCCGCGTCCGGCCGTTCGTCCGCCGCGGGCGCCAGCCGTGCCAGCCGCTCCGGGGTCACCTCGTCGAAGACCTGCTCCGTGGTGAGCACCAGCCCGGCGCGGCGGGCCCGCGCGGCGAGCTGCACCGCCATGATCGAGTCGCCGCCCAGCTCGAAGAAGCTGTCCTCGGGCCCCACCTGTGCCAGGCCCAGCACCTGGGCGAAGAGTGTGCACAGGGTTTCCTCGGCGGCGCCGCGCGGCTCCCGCGCGGAGGCCCGCCCGGCGAAGTCGGGGGCGGGCAGCGCCTTGTGGTCCACCTTGCCGTTCACGGTCAGCGGCAGGCCGTCGAGCGGTACGAACGCCGACGGCACCATGTACTCCGGCAGCCGCCCGCCGACGAACTCGCGCAGCGCGGCGAGCAGCGCGCCGGTGTCCCGGCCCGCTCCGGCGCTGCCGCCGGACGCCCCGGTGAGCAGGGCCTCCGGGGCGCCGCCCGCGCCGGCCGGCTCCCGCCCGCCGGGTTCCTCGCGGAACGGCTGCCCGTCGCGCGCCGGGGGCTCGTCACGTACCGAGGGCTCGTCGCGAGCCGGTCCGGCGGCCGGCGGCCGGTCCCGCTCCGGCGCCTGCGCGACGACGTACGCCACCAGCCGGCGTTCGCCCGGCCGGTCCTCGCGGGCCACCACCACGGCCTCGCCGACCGCCGGGTGGGCCGCCAGCGCCGCCTCGATCTCGCCCGGTTCGATGCGGAAGCCGCGCACCTTGACCTGGGCGTCCGCCCGGCCGACGAAGACCAGCTCGCCGTCGTCGGTCCAGCGCACCATGTCGCCGGTGCGGTACATCCGTTCACCGGGCACGAAGGGGCTGGCCGTGAACCGCTCGGCGGTCAGCCCGGGGCGGGCGAGGTAGCCGCGGGCCAGGCCGGTGCCGGCGATGCACAGCTCGCCGGTCACGCCGGGCGGCACGGGCTGGAGGAACGCGTCCAGCACGTACACCTGCCGGTTGTCCAGCGGACGGCCGACCGGCAGCACGGACGGCACCGGGTCCCCCGGCCGCAGCCGGTGCCAGGTGGCGCACAGCGCGGCCTCGGTCGGCCCGTACATGTGCCGTACGGCCACCTCGGGGCACGCCTCCCGCACCCGCGCCACGGCCGCCGCCGGCACCACGTCCCCGCCGGTCAGCACCTCGCGCAGACCCGCGAAGCACTCCGGCGACTCCTCCGCCACCACCCGGAACGACCCCGCCGTCAGATGTACCGCCGTGACCCCCGCCGCCACGGCCGCACGGATCCGCGGCCCGTCCACCACGCCCTGCCCGTCCACCACCACGCGCGCGCCGGAGACCAGCGGCACCCACACCTCGAACAGCGACGCGTCGAAGGCGTGCGGCGCGTGCATCAGCACCGCGTCATCCGCGCCGACGGCCCAGTCCCGCTGCCCGACGAGCCCGGCGACGCTCCCGTGCGGCATCGACACGCCCTTGGGCACGCCGGTCGAGCCGGAGGTGTACATCACATACGCCAGGTCCTCCGGCCCGATGCGCACCGCCGGGCCCTGCGCCGGGCACCCGGCCACGGCCGCCCGGACCCGCGGATCGTCCAGCTCCACGAGCCGGCCGGGCGCGCCGGGCGGCACCGCGGACCGGGTGGCGCCGGTGCACAGCACGGCCGCCGGCGCGGAGTCGGCCAGCATGACCGCCACCCGCTCCACCGGGTACGCCGCGTCCACCGGCACGTACGCCGCGCCCGCCTTCCAGACGCCGAGCAGCGCCGCCAGCAGCCCGGCCGACCGTTCCATCAGCACGGCGACGCGGCTGCCGCGCGTCACCCCCAGACCACTCAGGTACGCGGCCAGGCGGCCCGCTTCCGCGTCCAGTTCGGCATAGGTGAGGGAGCGTTCGCCGCCGGAGACGGCGGTGGCGGCGGGCCGGCCCGCCGCCTGCCGGGCGAACAGCTCCGGTACCGACGTGCCCGGCTCCTCGGCGCCCGTGGCGTTCCAGCCCTCGACGACCAGCCCGTGTTCCGGCGCGCCCAGCACGCCGAACCGCCCCACGGGCGCCTCCGGCTCGGCCGCCGCCTGCTCCAGCAGCCGTACGAAGGCCCGCTGGCCCGCCCCGGCCCACTCCTGGTCGTACAGCGCGGGGTCGGCCTCCAGGACGACGCTCGTCCCGGCGTCGTCCGGCAGCTCGCGCACCACCACGGAGAACGCCTCGACGGGAGCGCCCGGCAGGTCGTGCAGCGTGCCCCGGGCCTCTCCGAAGCGCAGGCCCGTACCGCTCGACGGGACGGCCACGGACGGGCCGAAGTTCCGCCGGCCGCCCGTCCGGCCCAGCTCCGCGTGCAGGCGTTCGCCCCGGTAGCGCCGGTGCTCCAGCAGCCCGTCGATCTCGCGCCGCGCCGCCCGGGCCAGCTCCGCGAGGCTGTCGCCGGGCCCCGCGGGCAGCCGCAGCGGCAGCACGTTGGCCGTCGCGCAGGGCGTGCGCCGGGCCGCGGTGCCCGTACGGCCGTCGACCGGGAAGCTCAGCAGCGCCTCGGCCGCTCCGGTCGTCCGGCACACGAAGGTGGCGAGCGCCGCGACGACGAGCGCGCCCCGGCTGGTGCCCGTACGGTCCACGGCCGTCCGCAGCGCCGTCCGGCCCGCGTCCGACAGCCGGCCGGACGCGTGGGGGTGGTCGTCCCGGGAGGCCGACCGGTGCCCGGGCACGGTGGCCGGCTCGGGGCGGTCCGCGAAGTGCTCGTGCCAGTACCGGCGGTCGGCCGCCCAGCGCGGCGACTCCTGGTAGGCGCTCTCCTCCCCCCAGAGGTCCCGCAGCGGGGCGTGGCCCGGCGGGCGGTACGGCTCACCGCGCAGTATCGCGGTGTAGAGGCCGGCGACGCGGCGGGCCAGCAGTGTGCTCCCGAGGTGGTCCACCAGCAGCTGGTGGTGGCGCTGGTACCAGACGTACCGGTCGGGGGCCAGCTTGAGGAGCAGGTGCGCGGTCAGGTCCCCGTCGGCGGGGTCGGCCGGGTGGCGGCCGTCCGCGCGCATCAGCGCCTGGGCCGCTTCCCACGGTTCGCCCTCGGCGCTGAGGTCGACGACGCGCAGCGCGATGTCGTCCGCGGCCGGGCCGATCACCTGCGCGGGGACACCGCCGGCCTGCGTGAACCGCAGGCGCAGCGCCTCCGTCTCGGCGACGGCCTGCCGCAGCGCCCGCCGGAAGACGTCCGTGTCGAGCGGGCCCGGGACATCGGCGTACTGCCTGATGTCGTACCGCCGGGGCGGGTGCTCCGCGCGCTGGGCCAGCCACGTCCCCTCCTGGCAAGCGGTCAGGGGCGCAGTGAACTGTGCCTGGCCTTCCATGTCTCCCCCTTCGACGGGCAACCCGTTGCTCGCTGTGCCTGCCGCGCCACCGCCGCGGTGGTCCGCAGCGGTGGCGCGGTCTTCCCCGTGTCCACGGCCGCGGTGCGGCCGGAGGTCAGCGGCCTCCGGGCCCCTGACCGGTGGTGTGCCACACGCCGCCGCCCGGGGCGCCCCCGTCGTCGGGTCCGGACCCGTCGAAGAAGAGCATGTTCCCGGGCGCCGCCTGCGGCGCCGGCTCCGGCGGCTGCCGCCCGTCCGCGCCGGCGGGCGCGGCCGGTGCCGGTCCGCTGCCGTTGGCGCCCTGCCGGGCGAACTGCGTGTGGTACAGCTCCGCGTAGAGCCCGCCGGCCGCCAGCAGCTCGTCGTGCGTGCCCCGTTCGCGGATCCGGCCCTCGTCGAAGACCAGGATCTGGTCGGCCTCGCGGATGGTGGACAGCCGGTGGGCGATGACGACGGACGTCCGGCCGCGCAGCGCCGTCTTCAGGGCCCGCTGGATGGCCGCCTCGGACTCCGAGTCCAGGTGCGCGGTGGCCTCGTCCAGGACCACGATCGAGGGTGCCTTCAGCAACAGCCGGGCCAGCGCGAGGCGTTGCTTCTCACCGCCGGAGAGCCGGTAGCCGCGGTCGCCCGCCACCGTGTCCAGCCCGCTGGGCAGCCCGCTGATGGTGTCCCAGATCTGCGCGGCCCTGCACGCCTCGATCAGCTCCTCCTCGGTGGCGCCGGGGCGGGCATAGGTCAGGTTGTTGCGGATGGTGTCGTGGAAGAGGTGGGCGTCCTGGGACACCACGCCGACGGTCCGGCGCAGCGAGTCCAGGGTGACGTCGCGCAGGTCCAGCCCGGCGATGCGGACGCTGCCCGCCGTCGGATCGTACAGCCGCGACACCAGGTGGGTGGCGGTGGTCTTGCCCACGCCGGACGGGCCGACCAGGGCGGTCAGCTTGCCGGGCGGCACCGTGAAACTGACGTCGTGCAGCACCTCGGGCGGCTCCTTGGACCGCTCGTCGGCGGGCAGCGCGTTCGACTCCAGGGACGCCAGGGAGACCTCGCTCGCCCGCGGGTAGCGGAAGGACACCTGGTCGAAGGCGATCTCCGGGGCCGGGCCGCGGTCCGGCGCGGGCAGCTCGACGGCACCGTCCCGCTCGGTGATCAGCGGTTTGAGGTCGAGCAGTTCGAAGATCCGGTCGA
The DNA here is from genome assembly GCF_044327805.1 of Streptomyces sp. NPDC018019. NCBI lineage: Bacteria > Bacillati > Actinomycetota > Actinomycetes > Kitasatosporales > Streptomycetaceae > Streptomyces > Streptomyces sp. NPDC018019. The sequence continues at coordinate 70,647 of NZ_JBIRGD010000013.1, forward strand.
AGCTGACCATCGCGGTGTGCGCGTCGCCCTGCACACTGGACAGCTGGGTGATCGGCCCGTACAGCCGGGCCAGCAGCGCGGCCAGCGCCACCAGCGTGCCGACCTGGAAGGTCCCGTTGATCACCAGGGCGCCGCCGAGGCCGTAGACCAGGGCGGTGACGACGGCGGCCAGCAGCGTCATGATGATGACCGTCAGCCGGCTGAGCACCGTCCAGGTGATGCCGACGCTCCGCACCTTGCCGGCGCGCTTCGCGAACAGGTCCGCCTCGTCGCGCGGACGGCCGAAGAGCTTGGAGAGCATCGCGCCCGCCACGTTGAAGCGCTCGCCGATGGTGGCACCCAACTCCGCGTTCATCTGCATCTGTTCACGGGAGTAACGGGTCAGCCGCCGGCCGATCAGCGCGCCGGGGATCATGAACACCGGCAGGACCAGCAGCGCGAACAGGCTGACCAGCCACGACAGGTAGAACATGCTGCCGAGCACCAGGACCACCGTGAACACACTGGACAGCGAGCCCAGCAGGGTGCCGAGCGCGTGCTGCGCGCCCACCACGTCCGTGTTGAGACGGCTCACCAGGGAGCCGGTCTGGGTCCGGGTGAAGAAGGCCAGCGGCTGGCGCTGTACGTGGGTGAACGCCTCGACCCGCAGGTCGTAGCTGACGCCCTGGCTGATCCGGCCCGCGTACCAGCTCTGGGCGAGCTGGAGCAGCGCGTCGAGGAGGGCGAGCCCCGCGACGACGAGGGAGATGACGGTCAGCGTCGTGGTGTCCTTCTGCAGGATGCCGACGTCGATGATCTCCTTCAGCAGCAGCGGGGTCGAGACGATGATGAGCGAATCGAGCAGCGTCAGGAACAGCAGCAGGGCCGATTCGCGGGAATGCGGTTTCGCGTACGACAGGATGCGGCGGAGCGTTCCCGGCCGGAGCCGCTGCGCAGCCGTGGAATTGCCCGGGTCGTCGTACGTCGCCAGCATGATGCCCGAGCCTTGACCGGCAAACATATCAGCGGAGACCTCCTGGGTCGGGATTCCTGATCATGCGGTCGACCGCATGCGAACGGCGGCACCCCGCGGGCGCCCATTCCGTATTTCGGCGGACTTTCACGAAGACTGGCCGGCCGCGTCGCGGTGGCCGTCTTTTTCTCTGATTCGATGCGCCGTTGCGACGATACCCATGTCGTCTTCCACCAGCCAGGCCGATCCGCCCGGGCGGCACACGGAATTGTCTCCCGCTCATGGCCGGTGTCCGGTCACAGGCCGGCCGCCCGGGGTTCGGACACCGGCGGTTACTCAGGAATTCCCGGGCCGCGGCATCGGTCCGCACCGGCACCGGTGCACCGGTGAATTCCTCGGTTTCGGCTGCCGGGCGGCCCGGCGGGCGGCGCTTTCACATCCGCTCGCCGGTACCGACCGTAGCGCGATGCGGCACCGCGACCGGCTGGACGGTCCGGAGTCCGTCCAACCGGTCGCATTCCTCACTTGGACACGGCCGGTGCCCGTCACACGGTTTCGACGACGTTCCGCTCGGCCCGCTGGGCGAAGTCCGCCCAGATATCCGCACACTCACGGGCCAGTTGGGCGATGATGCCGCTGCAGTGCGGGGGAATGTTTGCCATGATGTCGTCCCACTCCTCCGCACTGATCGTGTGAATGCTCAGCAGCCGCAGCAGCGTGCGCCCCGTCTCGCTGAACCGCAGGGCCGGGTCCACCTTGAGCCGGCGCACCACCACCGTGCGGTCCTGCACCGGCATTCGGGCCGATGCCGCCGCGGCGTCGCCGTCGCGGGGGCCGCTGTGCCCGGTGGGCTCCTGCTCCCGCGACGTACGCGCCGGCCGGCTGCGCCCCTTGAGCAGCGGTTCCTCGCCCCGGCGCAGCCGGTTGCGCACATCGCGCGCCGTCTCGGGCGAGATCCCGGACGCCCGGGCGATCTGCCGCAGCGACAGACCCGGGTTCTCGGCGATGAGGTTGCCGGCGAGCCGGCGGCCCTCGGCGCCGTTGAGCGGCCGGAAGCGGCCGTCCTGGCCGATCCTGCCGCGCCCCGCGGCAGCGGCGCCGGACACCCGCCGGCGGATCTCCGCGACGGTGCCCGGCGCGATGCCGGTGACCGAGGCGATCATCCGGTCCGACCACAACGGGTGGCTGCGGATGATGCGTTCGGCCGCGCTCTTGCGGTCCGCCATCGACAGCGGCAGACCGTGGGTGATGTTCGATTCGACGGCGAGGACGAAGGCGTCGGCCTCGTCCCCGTCGAAGAATCTCACCGCGATCTTGTCGTCACCGCGGCGCTGCGCTGCTCGTAATCGGTGCACCCCGTCGATCACCCGCATCGTCGCGCGGTGCGCGATGATGGGCGGCAGCGGCACCTGTGCCACCGCCAGCATCTCGATGTGTTCCAGATCTTCCCCGGATATGCGCGGAGAACCGGCCACCGACAGCGAATCGATCTCCACTTCGACGACCGTCTGCATATCCATGTGCGCCTGCCCAGGTTCCACTCCAGGCTCCTCGCGTTGTGATTCCCCCGTGCGCAAGCTCGCGCTGACGCACCCTAACGACTTACGGCAGGCCCGTGCATCGGCGATGTCCGCCGGAGAGAGACATCACCGGGCCGTTCAGGCGTAGAACCCACCCCCGCTTCTCTGCCTGCTACAACTCCCGGCGGGGGGAGAAGGTTCCCGCACCGCAGGAAACTCCCGACGCGAAGCGGAACACTTATGTAAACAAACCATCTTCCCCCATTCAGATACATACTCTAACAGCGCCTTTATCTACGGGGCACCCCTACCTGCTGCACCTGAACCTGCGATGTCGCATTCCGCGCGCGACCGGACCGGCGCCTTCCCCGCGGCTTTTCCCCCGCCCCGGAATTGCTTGCATGAGCCATGCGGTCATTCGCCGCCCGGCGGGCACGGGGCGCGCGCCGGCCGCCCGTCCCGTCCGCCGTCCGCCCGCACCCAGCCGCCGGCCTTCCGCTCCGCCGCCTTCGGCGCCGGTGCCGCGTACGACCAGCCGTGACGGCGCATCATCTTGCGCACGCCCTGGACCGTGTACGTGACGTGGAAGCGCCGCGCGATCACGGTCTGGATGCGCTCCAGCGTCCAGCGCCGGTCGGCCCAGCCGTGCGCCGCCGGGCCCCTGGCGAGTTCCGCCTCCAACTGCCGGAACTGGGCCGGGCTCAGCCGCGGCCGGGACGCCGGTCCCTTCGAGCCGAGCGCCCGCGCCCCGTCGCTCCGCCAGGACTTGCGCCACCGCTGCACCGACCGCACGCTCACCCGCAGTTCCCTGGCGATCACCGCGTTGGTCTCGCCCCGCGCGAACTGCTCGACCGCCTGCAGGCGCAGCCGTGCGCGGAACTCCCGCCGCTCGGCGGTCAGTCCGCCGCCCTGTGCGTATCGCATCTCTCCCACATACCGCAAGATTCGCATCGCGTCAGCGTCCGGCGACATCACCGGTTCAGTGCCGCTACCCCTATCGCGGACTGCCCGGCGCACCGGGGAACACCCGTCCCCCGGTGCACCATCCGTCCGCCCGTACGTGCGGAAAATGGCCTGTACCAAGCGTCCGGACGGTGGGGCGTGTGCGCTTTCGTGCGAGCGCCGCTCGGGGTACCCCTACCCACGGCGCACGCTCCGCCGGCAGCGGAGCCTCCGTACGCCCCGTCCGGCGCCCGGGCCGTGCCGGCGCGTCAGGAGACGATCTCCGCCGGGGTGCGCGGCGCCGGCTGCGTGAGCGTCCGGCCCATCAGCGGCGACAGGACGGTGGCCGTATTGGCGATCTCCCGCATGTCAGCGTCGAGCAGCGCCTGGTCGCCGTCGCACAGCGCCGTCTCCGGCGCCGGATGCACGTCGATCATGACGCCGTCCGCGCCCACCGCCAACGCCGCCCGCATCAGGGGCAGCACCAGCTCGCGCCGGCCGCCCGAGTGCGAAGGGTCCACGATGACCGGCAGGTGCGACAGCCGCTGGACCACCGGCACCGCGCTGATGTCCAGGGTGTTGCGGGTGCGCGTCTCGAAGGTGCGGATGCCGCGCTCGCACAGCACGATGTCCAGGTTGCCGCGCTGCGCGATGTACTCGGCGGCCATCAGCCACTCGTCGATGGTGGCGCCGAACCCGCGCTTGAGCAGCACCGGCCGGCCCGCCGAGCCCACCGCCTGCAGGAGCGCGAAGTTCTGCATGTTGCGGGTGCCGATCTGGAGCATGTCCGCGTAGGAGGCGACCAGTTCGACGCTGCCGGGGTCGATGACCTCGGTGACCACCGGCAGTCCGGTCTCCGCCCGCACGTCGGCGAGGATGCGCAGCCCGCTCTCGCCCAGCCCCTGGTAGGCGTACGGCGAGGTACGCGGCTTGAACGCGCCGCCGCGCAGCATCGACGCCCCGGCGGCCCGGGCCATCCGCGCCGCGGTGAGCGTCTGTTCCGGCGACTCGACCGCGCACGGGCCCGCGATGACGGACAGGGTGTCGGGCCCGATCGGCACGCCGCCGACCCGGACGACGGACCGGGCGGGGTGGTGCTCCCGGCTGACCAGCTTGTGCGGCACGGAGATCCGCACGACATCGAGGACCCCCTTGCGGCTGCGCAGGTTGAGCGCCTCGAACTCGTCCACGTCCCCGACGAGCCCGACGATCGTACGGGTCACCCCCCGGCTGACGAAGGCATCACCGCCCGCCGCGCGCACCAGGCCGACGACGGTGTCGACATCCTCCTGCGTGGCCCCTGGGGCCATCACCACCACCATGAGGGTTCCTCCCGTTGACTGGACCGGCACCGGCCGGCCGGATGTGGTTGCGGGAAACCGGCGCACGCCCGCACCGCCCGTGCGCCGGTTAATCCGCCGGGGTTCCTCGGGGCCGTACGGCCGCGCCGCGGCGCCCGTTCGCGCGGCCCCGCGGGCCCGGAACGCCTCCGGGCCCGGCCCGTGCGCGCACCCCCGCGCCCCTGCGCCGCGGCACTGCCGCATCACGGCAACTACGGCTGCTCGCAAGGGAGTTCGCGGAGTGTGGTATCGCCGTCAATCATTCCACAGGTCCGCACCGGACTGTCCAACCGCGCAACGCCCACCACGGCACCGCACCGGGCGAACGGGCCCGCACCGGCAGGGGCCGCACCGGCAGCGCCCGCCCCGCCCGGGCCCGCACCGGCAGGCACCCGGGCGAACGCCTGCCTCCGCTCCCGGCCGGGGCGGCACGCGCTAACCGGCACGCAGACAGTCACGCGCAGCACCGTCACCGCACCCCTCCAGCCCGGTCCCCTCCCCGGCCTCCGGGTCGAGCCGCGTCGCCAGGTCCGTACGGCGCTGCACACCCAGCTTCCGGTACGCCCGGGTCAGGTGCTGTTCCACGGTGCTGACCGTGATGAAGAGCGCCCCGGCTATCTGCCGGTTGGTGTACCCGCGCGCGGCGAGCGTCGCGACGCGCAGTTCCGCGCCGCTCAGCTCGGTGACCGGCCGGCCCGCACCGGACCGCTCGGGCGGACAGGCACTGGCCGAACCGACCGGCGACGCCTTGAGGACCGGCGCCTTGATGCCGCACTCCCGCATCAGCTGCTGCGCCTTGCGCGCCGCCACCCGGGCCCGGCCGTCCTCGTTCCGGTCCCAGTAGCTGTACGACAGTTCCGCCATCGCGTAGGCCGTCTCCAGCCGGTGCCCGCTGCGCTGGAGGATGTCCAGTGCCTCGGCGAGCAGGCGCGGGCGGTCGGCGCGCTCGGCCAGCGCCGCCAGCACCCGCAGCGCGACACCGCGCGTCCACGGCGGGTGCGGGCCGGAGCGGGTCAGCTCCTCCTCCAGCAGGGACCGGGCCCGGCGGTCGTCGCCCAGCGACACGTACACCTGCGCGGCGTCGGAACGCCACGGCACCAGCGCGGACAGGTCCAGGCGCCAGCGCGCCATCAGGTCCCCGCACCGGTGGAAGTCCTCCAGCGCGGCGTACGGCCGGCCGGCGGCGAAGTGGTAGTGGCCGCGCGCCCAGAGATACAGCAGCCCGCCGGGCGTCCGGAACGCCACGTCGGGCACGGGGATCTTCAGGTGGGCCGCGGCTTCGTCCAGCCGCCCCAGGGCGGCCTCCGCGTACAGCAGCGCGGCGACCGGGGCGGCGACCGCCGCCCCCCACCCTTCGGGCGGGACGACGGTGAGCGCGGTGTGCGCCGACTCCTCCGCCGCGGCCAGCTCGCCGAGTCTGATCTCGATGAACGCCTTGGCCGTGGCGAACAGCGACTGCCACATCGGCGCCCGGCACTCGCCTGCCTCCGCCAGCAGGATGTCGCACCACCGGGACGCCTCCCGCAGCCCGTCGGCGACGATGAGCGCCACCAGGGCGGCCAGCCCCGCCGCCGGGGTACGGTCCTCCGGCCGGGTCTCCTGGAGGATCCGTTCCGCACGGGCGACGGCGTCCTCGGTCGCGCCCTGGTCCAGCACGGAGGCCATCAGGGCGAAGGCGCGCCGCTGCGTGCCGTGCTCCGTCACCGCACCGGGAAGCCCCTCGCCGGCCCCCGCACGCCCGTACCACCCCGGGACCGCCGCGGTCCCGTACCGCGCCGCCAGCCCCGGATACCCGTAGGCGAACCAGAGCCGGGCCGACTCCAGCGTCCGCCGCTCCCCTGCCCCGCCGGGTCCGCCCACCTCGCCGGGCTCCTCCGTACCGCCGGACTCGTCCGCTCTCCACCCCACACACACCTCGGCCATGTCGCCTGCCTCCCCCTCCTCCACCGCCCGGAGAACCTCCAGCGCGTCGTCCGCCCTGCCGAACCACAGCAGGTGGCCGATCAGCGCTTTCATGTCCCGGGGCGTGAGGCACCCGGCCAGCGCGGCTTCGGTGAGCACCGGCAGATGCCGTACGGCGGTGGACGGATCGACCCGCCACCCGGCCCGCACCAGCGCGATCCGGACCCTGAGCACCTGCCGCTCGTCCGCGCAGCTGTCCCGGGCCACACGCAGGCAGTCCAGCGCCCGGCCCACTTCGTTGCGGGCCAGCGCCGCCTCGGCCGCCTCCAGCAGCGCGGGCAGCACCCACGGCGCGTCCACGTTCTCCGCGGCGACCAGATGGCGGGCCAGTACGGTCGCGGGCGCCCCGTGTTCGTACAGCACCTGGGCGACGCGGGCCTCCAGACGCGGCGAGCGCGGCGGCTCCACCCTGCGCAGTACCGCCGACCGCCCGGCCTCGTGGCGGAACCGGCCGGCGGCGAGCAGCCCCATGTCGTGCAGCGCCCGCAGGCTGCGCTCGCCCGCGGCGTGCGACACCCCGAGCAGATCGGCGGGCACGGCCTGGGCGGCCCGCGGCCCGAGCACCGCCAGCACCCACGCGGTACTGCGCGTGAGGGCGTCGCTGCGGCTCAGGCACAGCGCGACGGCCCGTTCGTACGCCTCACCGGGCACCAGCCCGGCACTCCCGCCCCGGTCCGCGTCCGCGTAGTCGTCCAGCAGCGCGCGCATCAGCAGCGGACTGCCGCCGCTCAGCCGGTGGAATTCCGCGACGGGCGGCGCCGAACGCCGCCCTTTCCGCCCGTCGGCCAGCATGGTGCCGATACCGTCCGGCGGCAGAGGACCGACGTGCAGCAAACGGCAGGCCGGCCGCCGCAGCAATTCCCGCCGCGTCCGGCTGTCCTCCCACTCCGCACCGCTGCTTTCCCCGAGAATCACCAGAATCCTGCTGACATCCAGCCGTCGCACCACGTGCAGCAGGCATTCCACGGAATAGGCATCGGCGTGCTGCACATCATCGACACACACCACGACCGGCCGTTTCCTGGCCCGGGCGAAGAGAATTCCACTCACCCGCGGAAAGACGTCCGCGACCACCTCCGCGGGAATGGCGCCGTCGGCACCCCGCACCGGCGCGCCGGCCGCGACCGGCGACGGCAGCGGCCACACCACCGGCTCCCCGTCCGCGCCCGCCGGCTCGGCGGACCGCAGCAACCGGCCCACCACCCGCAGCGGCACATCCTTCTCCGCCGCGGTCGCCGTGGCCTGCAACCACACCGCACCCGCCGGCGCGGCCCGCTCCCGGAACGCGCGCAACAGCGCCGTCTTCCCACCGCCCACCGCACCGCCGACCAGCACCGCACCGCCGCGCCCGGCCGCACAGGCGTCGAGCATGCCCTCCAGGACGGAGAGCTCCGTGTCCCGCGCCACCAACTTCATGAGCCGGCTTCACCCCCGTATCCGGACTCCGTTGTTCATCAGGACGGATATCCAGCCGCAACCGACCCTTCGGCTCCAACGGTCACAGAAAATGCACCCGGCCGTCCCTCCACGGCCCCGGAACAGTCATCCCCCGCGTCCGCACCCGGCGACGACCCGCCCCGCCCCAACACGTCCCTTATTCCACCAACATTACCCCGGCCAAGCCCCTCGACCAGCCCGACCTGGAAACTATTTCAGGAGCGCCCCGTTCCCCCGCACCGGCACTGCCCCAGCCCCTCATTCCTTTACCAAAACCCTGACTCCGGGTAACCAAATCCCCCGGCACACCTACACCATTCACCTCCCCGCCGAATCAAGATCCTCCTCTCGCCCCACCCGGCACACCCGCCGCTCGGCCCGCCAGAACCCACCGCAGCCTCCCCAAGCCGCCCGTGGCCGGTTCCTGCCGCTCTCCGCCACGATGCACCGGCCGGGAACCCGAGACACCTGTGGGCTCGCTCGCTACTGTCTTCCGCAGCGGGATGATCCGTACCGCGCATACGGGGCGTCAGGATGGGCGAGTGGACAGCCGGCTGTCCGGGAAGCGGTGGGTGGGCCGAGACATGGGGCGGCGATTCTTCATAGCGCTGGGGAGCGGCCGCTACCGGAACTTACCCGAAGCCGATCAACTCCCCCTGGTCACCGCGGACATGGCCGCCATGGCCGCGCTGTTCGAAGGCTTCGGCTACCGGCCCGCGCTCCAGGGACTCGGCGAGTACGACAGCGCGGAACAGATCCGCCAGAAGCTGAGCCACTGGTCCACGGACAGCCGGCTGACCGGCGACGACATCGTCGTCCTCTACTTCGCCGGGCACGGCATGGTGGACAACCGGGACCGCCACTACATGCTCTGCTGGGACTCGCTCGACGACGATCCGACGGCCACGGCGCTGGCCACCGAGGACCTGGTCCGCATCCTGTGCCGGGGTGCGCTCCGGCACCTGCTGATCATCCTGGACACGTGCGCGGGCGGCGCCGGAGCCGCGGAAGCCGCCGGGCTCGCCCTGCAGACGGTCGCGTACCGGCAGAGCGGCGGCGACACCTCGGCAGGGCTGTGGTTCCTGGCGTCCGCCCGCCGCAAGGACGTCGCACAGGACGGCACCTTCGCGGCCGCCTTCTCCGCCGCCGTGGACACCGCCACCCAACGCACCGGACAACGGCAGCAGTACCTGGATCTCACCGAACTGCTCAAGGCGATCAACGAGCGCTTCGAGGCGGACGGGCACGGCCAGCGGGCGGAACTGGCCAGCGGCCTGGTCACCGGCCTGGCACCGTTCCTGCCGAACTCCCGCTTCCGGGAGGACCTCCCCCCGGTCGGCACGGACCTGGAGCTGCAACGCCGGGTGGCGAGCCAGGACTTGGCGGAGCACTTCGGGCCCCGCTCCCGCGGGGTCGAGTTCGAGTCCGAGCAGGGTCTCTACTTCAGTGGCCGGGCGCGGGTACTGGCGGAACTCGTCGAGTGGCTCACCGCGACCGCGGAGAACTGCCGCGGCACGGTCGTCACGGGAAGCCCCGGATGCGGCAAGTCCGCGGTGCTGGGCCGGGTGGTCGCACTGTCGGACGGCCTCTACCGGACCCGGCTGGACCTGTCGGGCGCCGATCCGGCGACCGTCGTTCCGCAAGGCTGCGTGTCCGCCGCGGTGCACGCCCGCCACAAGCGTCTTGAGGAAGTGGTCGAGCGGATCGCCCAGGCGCTGGACGCGGACGCCGACGGCGCGGCCGCCCTCCTGCAGGAACTGACCCGGCGCGGCAGACAGGGGCCCCCGCTCGTCATCGTGGTCGACGCCGTGGACGAGGCGGGTTCGGACACGGCGGCCGACGCGGGCGGCCACGGCGAACCCCGCCGGATCACCCGGGAACTGCTCCGCCCCATGTCGGAGATCCCGGGTGTGCGACTGCTCGTGGGGACCCGCCACGAACTCGTCACCAGCCTCGGGCCCACCTTCAGGGTGCTCGACCTGGACGACGACGCCTACCGGGCCGACGACAGCGATGTCGCGGGCTATGTGACCCGGGTCCTGCTGGCGGCCGAGGAGCCGGACGTACCGACGCCGTACCGCGGCCGGGACCAACTGGCCCGCACCGTCGCCGCGGGCGTGGCCGAACGAGCCGCGGGCGTCTACCTCTACGCACGGACAACAGCGCGTACCCTGCGCTCCGACAGCAGCGCCGTCGACGTGTCGAAGCCCGGCTGGGCCGATGAACTGCCCAGTGAGATCGGTGAGGCGTTCGACGACTACCTCGCCCGTTTCGGTCCGGACGAGCCCCGGGTCCGGCGCCTGCTGCTGTCCCTGGCCTTCTCCGAGGGCAAAGGGCTGCCACGCGGCCGGATCTGGGCCGCTCTGACCTCCGTCATCTCGGGCGCGGAGTGCACCGAGGAAGACATCTCCTGGCTGCTCGACGTGGCCGAGGCGTACGTCGCCGAAGTGACCGACGACGACAGCCGGTCCGTCTACCGGCTCTACCACAAAGCGCTGGCGGAGCACTTGAGGAGGTCCGCCGGCCGGGCTCCCGAAGAGATCCAGCGGGCCATCGTCGACGCCCTCGTCGGGACCGTCCCCCGCTCGCCCGAAGGTGCCGGACCGGACTGGTTCGCGGCGCCGCCCTACGTACGGCAGCACCTCGCCGTCCACGCGGAGGCGGCGGGGCGACTCACCGAACTGATCAAGGACCCCGGCTTTCTGCTGGCCAGTGAGCCGTTGTCCCTGCTGCGCGCCCTGACGTCGGTGTCGGTGGAAGGAGACGTGCCCCGCAGCATCCGCAGTTCCTACGAGCAGATCGCCCACCGGATGGTCCCCGACCGGCCGTTGCGCGACCGTGCCGCGGACCTGCAACTCTCGGCACGCCGGTGCGGGGCCGGCGAACTGGCCGACCGTATCGACCACATCGGGGTCCCGCTGCCGTGGTCGGCCCGCTGGGCGTGGTGGTCCGCCAGCGGGGCCCACCGCCTCCTCAAAGGCCACGCGAGTGCGGTGAACTGTGTGGCCGTGGGCGACCTGGACGGGCGGCCCATCGCCGTGACCGGCGGACACGACAAGACGGCACGGGTGTGGGACCTCGCGACGCAGCAGCAGGTCGGTGAGCCGCTGGCAGCCGGCATCGGGGTCAGCGCGGTCGCGGTCGGCGACATCGGTGACTACACCGTCGCGCTGACCGGCGGAGTGGACGGCACCGTCGAAGTCTGGGACCTGTCCGCGGGCCAGCAGTACGGAACGGGGATGAGGGGGCACACCAACCGCATCGAGGACATCGCGATCGGTGAGGTCGGCGGGCGCCCGGTCGTCCTGACGGCGAGCGGGGACGGCACCGCCCGCCTGTGGGACCTCACGACCCGGCAGCAGATCGGACGGAATCTCACGGCCCACAAGCGCACGGTGCACGCCGCCGCGCTCGGCGAGGTCGCCGGGCGCCCGGTCGCCGTCACCGGCGGCGCGGACAAACGGGCCTACGTGTGGGACCTGACCGACCTGCTGCACGGCACCGGACAGCGCATCGAGGGGGAACCGCTCACCGGGCACACCGGTGATGTCACCGCGGTGGCGGTCGGACGCCGGGACGGCCGGGCGGTCGCCCTGACCGGTGACGACAGTGGGCTGCTCAGACTGTGGGACGTGGCGGAGCGCCGGCAGATCGGCGAACCGGTGACCGCGCATGTTCACTACCTGCGAGGCGGGGTCACGGCTGTCGCCATCGGTACCCTCAACGACCGCGTGGTGGCTCTGACCAGCGGCAAAGACGACGCCAAACTGTGGGACCTGGCCACGCTCCGGCAGCTTCTGCACCCCTTGCGGGGGCACGTGGGAGCGGTCAGGGGCAGCGCTCTCGCCGATCGGCCCGACGGCCCCATGGCCGTCACCGTCGGCTTCGACCGTACGGCCCGGATCTGGGACCTGACGGCGGACCAGCCGCCGTCCGACCATGTGCAGTCCGTTCAAGCGCTTTCTTCCGCCGAGTTCCGCGGACGGTCCCTGGTCCTCACCGGAAGCGAGGACGGCACGGCCCGCGTGTGGGACCTGCGCACCCGGGCGCAGGTGGGCAGACCTCTCGAAGGGCACTCGGGTGTGGTCACCTCGGTCGCGCTCGGCGTCCTGGAGGGACGGCTGCTCGCCGTGACCGGGGGTGCCGACAGCACCGTACGACTGTGGGACGCGTCGCACGGACGGCCACTGGGGTCGCCGCTCGAAGGGCACACCAACACGGTCCGCTGCCTGGCCCTGGCGGTCGTGGGCGGCCGTACCTCCGTGGTCAGCGGCAGCGAGGACGGCACCGTCCGCATCTGGGACGCCGTCACCCACGAGGCGCCGCACCGGCCGCTGAGCGGTCACATCGGGTCCGTCGCCCATCTCGCCGTACGGCAGTCCGGGACAGGGATCGAGGTGGCCGTCGCCACCTCGCTCGACCACGCCTACGTCTGGGACGTCGGAACGGACGGACGTCAGACGACGGCGAAGCTGCGGTGCCACCTCAGTCTGAAGGAGGGGGAGCTGTCCGCTCTCGCGATCGGCGTGGGGTTCATGGGCACTCGGCCGGTGGTGCTCTCCACGCAGAAGAGCAACTGCGTGCACCTGCATGACGTCCTCACGGGTGCGCTGATCGGCAAGCCCTTGGCGGGCCATGTCGGCAGCGTGTGGTCCGCGGTCCTCGGACACGTCGGCGGGAGCGACGTCGTCACCACCATGGGCGCCGACAACACCGTGCGGGTGTGGGACCCGGCAACCGGCCGGGAGCGGGGGGAACCGCTCATCGGCCAGGTGGTGCGCATCGGTGACACACAGCTGCCCGGCGCGGTGTTCGGGCGAGTGGACGGGCGGACGGTGGCCATCACCGCGTTCTGGCGTGAGGTCCGGGTGTGGGACCTCACCTCGATGCAGCCGGTGGACGAACCGCTGTGTGGCGAGGAGCGGAACCTTCGGGCGGTGTCGATCTCGACGAGCGCGCGGGGACGCACCGTCGTCACCGGTGCCGGCAACGGGACGGTGCGCACCCACGATCTCACCGACGGTCGTGCCACGGCCCCCCACCTCCCGGCCGCCAAGACGCTCCTGGCCATGACCACCGCCGACGTGCAGGGTGAATGCATCATGCTGAAGTGCGACACCACAGCGATGGAGGCGTGGAACCTGACCCTGCGCAAGCGCTTGTGGGAACAGCCGGGACGGTGGCAGCTCACCCGCGTACACACGCTCGCCGACCGTGCGCTGGTGGTCGCCGCCTCCGAGGACCGCTCCATACACGTCTGGGACCTGTTCTCCCGAGCGCCGGCGTGCGAGCCGTTGACTGGCCACAGCGCGTACATCCTGGGGATTCGGACAGCGACGATCCGTGGGCGCGAGCTGGTCGTCAGCGCCTCGCTCGACGGTACGGTCCGGATGTGGGACCTCGCGCAGGGCGCCCCTTCCGGCCCGCCGCTGCCCGAGCACCCGGCGGGCGCGTATGCGGTGGACATCGGCCGGCTGGAGGGACGCGATGTGCTGCTCACCGGGTCCGGTGACGGACGGGCACGCATATGGGACCTGGTGAGCGGACAGCCCGTCCCGCTGCCTCTCGAAGCGTCTCCGGCCCCGGTCGCCGCCGTGCGCCTGATCACCCTGCACGACCGTGCCACCGCCGTCATCGCGGACAGCCAGGGACTGGTCCGGGCGTGGGCCCTGGACACCTTCACGTGCTTCGCCGAGGCCGACGTGGGCGGCGGGATCACCGACATGGTGGTCACCGACGACGGGCAGCTGTGCCTCGCCACGGCCATGGGGCTGGTCACCCTGGCCCTCCACACCTCCTCCCGGGAACGCGGGGGCCCGTCGTGACACGCATCGTGCTGGTGCACGGCATCGGCCGGCAACTGGCGGGACCGCATTCGCTCCTCGACGACTGGTACCCGTCCCTCGCCGACGGTCTCGCGCTCAACGGCTGCCAGGTGCAGCGCTCCGAGGTCGCCGCGGCGTTCTACGGTGACCTGTTCCGGCCCGCCGGACACCGGAGCATCGGTCTGCCCGACCTGGATGCCACCGACGTCACCGATCCCCTGGAACGTGACGTGCTGTTGTCGTGGTGGCACCAGGCAGCGCAGCAGGAGGCGCTCGTCCCGGGCCCCGAAGACCGCGGTCGGCTGCGGACTCCACAGCTGGTACAGCGCGCGCTCGACGCCCTCAGCCACTCCTCGTTCTTCGCGGGGCTGGGCGAACACCTCCTGATCTTCAGCGCCCGGCAAGTCCGCCGTTACTTCACGGAACCGGCCGTGCGCGAGAACGTTCAAAAACGTGTGAGCGCTACGGTGTCGGACGGCACGCAGGTGATCGTCGCCCATTCACTCGGCTCCGTCGTCGCGTACGAGGTGCTGTGCGCGCACCCGGAATGGCGGGACATCACGCTGGTGACCCTGGGATCCCCGCTCGCCGTCCGGAACCTGGTGTTCGACCGGCTCCGCCCCGCACCCGCCGATGGGCGCGCCCAGTGGCCGCCCTCCGTACGCCGATGGGTGAACGTCGCCGACCGCGGTGACGTCGTCGCCCTGGTCAAGACTCTCGCCCCGGCCTTCGGCGACGCCCTCACGGACCGCCTCGTCCACAACGGCGCAAAGGCACACGACGCCCGGCCATACCTGACGGCCCACGAAACCGGAGAAGCCATCGCGGCTGCGCTGGGCGAAAATGGACGTGCGCCCTGAAGACCGTGCGAAAACCCATGGGGCCAGGGGCCTCGGGGGCGTGTTGTGCGGGCCATTGCCTCCCGACGATTCCGGCAACGCATCGCCGCGGCCCGGCCCCGCCGGCCGCTCCGGACAGCTCACCGGTACGTCTTCGGTGGACTCGCCTTCCACGCCCGGTCAAGAGAATCGTCCCAAGTGCCATCCCGGTCGAAACTGGCGGCCCGGCAGCCACGGGACATGGGCGCCGCAGCAATATGGCGCCAGGGACCATCCCCGATTCGGGCTATGGCGTGGCCGCAGTGCCGACAATCCGTGTGCGTCATCAACTCAGCAGCCAGCCGCTCGAATTGCGCGGTGCGGTCCGCCACCTCCTCTCTGATGCCCCGCAGTACCTCCTCGGCACTGGAAATCCCCGACGAACCGATGACGTCGCGCACGAGTGCCACCGCTTCGATCGCGATGTCGGCCCGCCGCGCGGCATCGACCAGGCTCCGCGCAGCACCGCTGTCCGGCGACTTGCGCACCGTCCGTTCGGCCAGTTCAACCGCCGGACGGCCTGACACCGCCCGGTCATCGTCGGCCTCGTGTCCCGCGGCCCCGTCTCTCAGGCGTCTGCGAGCCACTTCGAAGGCCCATGCCTCGGTAGACGCCTTCTTGGCGACGTTGAAGTGCGTGCTGGTCGCCGCGTCCATCACCATGTGGAACTCTTCCATGAGCGTTCCCCAATGGTCGCCGCCGGCGAAATCCTCCGGACACCAGCCGTAGTGGCGCACAAGTTCGTCACGGACGCGGCCGAAATGGTGGAGGCTCTTCCGCACCGGTCCGGATGTCTCGATGTGGATGCCGATGCGTTCCGCCTTCGCCGGCGTCTCCGGTTCCCCACCCTCCCACTTCATATGGCCGTCACGTTCACAGGCGTAGTCGACCCAGGACCAGAACGCCTCGGCGTCCGCGACATCGGGCGCCTCACGGTGATGACGCGGGCAGAGGAGAGCGAAGTTACGCACGTCGTTGGAACCACCGAGCGACTCCGGGACCACGTGGGCTCTTTCCACTGGCGCCTGCCAGCAGATCAGGCAGATCGGCTCGTCGAGACCGAGGTAGTCGGCGATGGCCCGGACGGGGGGCCTGGACCGGCGCCGGTCGGGGTGACTGTCCCGGTTGCGTACGCGCAACTCATGGTGGTCGTAGGTGTGTACACGGTCGGGGTCTCGTATGTTCAGGACCTCAGGGATGTCCTCACGCTGCGGCCCGGGGTTCCTCGCCCGGTAGAGCGGAGTGCTGATCTCCGTGAGATACGGGCTGAGGACTCCGAGCAGGAACTCGCGGATGATCTCCAGAGCATCGGCGTCGTAACCACCGGCGACATTACGGTGCCCCTGGACGTCCAGGTAGAGGTAGCGCGGGGCGCCGGGGCTCATCGCCGCGGCCTTCTTGAGGATCGAGAATAGGCGGGTGGCGCACTTGGTGAAGTCCTCTTCGACCCGCATGTCGTGATACAGCGCGATGCCCTTCGGCTTCGCATCGGCTTCCGGCCCCTCGGAAGGGGCGGCGTTCTGTGTGGTCTGAGGACGGCCTGACTGCCGCGGCGCCATCGACTTCCGTGAGCTGTCGTTCATGTACGCAGAGTAGGCGCCGCCACTGACAGTCGACGCTCGCGACGTCTGGCCCGGGCTGAGCGGTGGACGCCGGCGTACCGCTGCCCAGAAGCCCAGAAATGCAGAAGACCCCAGATCAACTGGGGTCTTCGCTGGTGTCCGAGGGGGGACTTGAACCCCCACGCCCGATAAAGGGCACTAGCACCTCAAGCTAGCGCGTCTGCCATTCCGCCACCCGGACTAGGTGTGGTCTTCGCGGGGCGTTCCCCGCGGCGACATGGACAACAATACCAAGGTTTCGGAGTGGGTTTCACCTGCGTATGCGGGGTGGGCATAAGGGTGGGTTATGTCCCCGGCCCGGGCGGGGAGTGTGGTGGTCGCGGGGCCGGGGACCGGGCGGGTGGGGGTGGTCAGGACGGCATGAGGTGGTAGTCGGGGAAGTTGCCGGGGAGGCGTTCGGGGGCCGGGGGGTCGGTGACGGCGTGGACGAGGAGGGGGCCGCCGACGAAGGCGCCGCGCCAGGAGGCGCCGAAGCCGCCGAAGAGTTCCTCGCGGTCGCCGCGGGAGCGGGGGCGGCCGTGGCCGGTCTTGAAGGCGCGGATCTGGGGGGCCAGACGGGCATAGGTGGCCGGGTCGTCGGTGGAGAGGGTGGCGACCAGGGCGCCGTTGCTGGCGTTCATGGCGGCGAGGAGTTCGGCCTCGGTGTCGACCAGCACGATCGTGTCGACCGGGCCGAAGGGCTCGGCGTGGTGGAGGGGCGAGGACGGGGGCGGGGCCAGGAGGGTGGTCGGCGGGAGGTAGGCGGAGGTGTCCTGGGAGGGCAGGAACCGGCCGTCGGCGAGCGAGCCCCGGTGGAGGGGGACGGCGCCGCGCGAGATGGCCTCGGTGGTGAGGTCGGCGAGTTCCTTGGCCTTGGCGGCGTTGATCAGCGGACCGTAGTCGAGCGCGGGGAGCGGGTCGGCGGGGTCGGCGACGGCCAGGGGGTGGCCGAAGCGGACGGCGCGGACGGCCGGGAGGTAGGCCGCCAGGAAGTCGGCGAAGGCGGCGCGCTGGACGACGAAGCGCGGATAGGCGGTGCACCGCTGCTTGGCGTAGTCGAAGGTCTTGCGCAGGAGCGGGGTCAGCTCGTCCCAGCCGGAGAAGTTCCAGATGCCCCAGGTGTTCAGGCCCTCCTGTTCGAGGATGTGGCGCTTGCCGAGGTCGGCCACGGCGGTGGCGACGCGGGCGCCGGTGTCCCGGCCGCCGACGAAGGACACACAGCCGATCTCGGGGGCGCGGACCAGGGCGGGGGACAGTTCGCCGCCCGTGCCGCTGACCAGCGTCGCCGGTACGCCCGCGCGGTGGGCCAGCGCGCAGGCCAGGGTCAGGCAGGCCAGACCGCCGTCGGTGGGGGTCTTGGCGATCACCGCGTTGCCGGCCAGCGCCTGTACGAGCATCGCGTGGACCAGGACCGACATCGGGTAGTTCCAGCTGGCGATGTTGCTGACCGGGCCGGGGAGCGGCGTACGCGGCCCGGCATCGGAGACGAGCATGCGGTCGATCTCGGCCACGTACCAGCGCACGCCGTCGACGGCACGGTCGACGTCGGCCCGGGCCAGGGCCCAGGGCTTGCCGATCTCCCAGACCAGGAGCAGCGCGAGCAGGTCGCGGTGCTCGTCGAGGGCGTCGAGGGCGGCGGTGACGCGGGCCTTGCGTTCGGGCAGTGGTACATGGCGCCAGGCGCGGTGCTGGTCCAGTGCCGCGCGGACGGCTCGCAGGGCGGCGTCCGCGTCCAGGCGGGGCGGACCGGCAATGGGGGTGTTGTCGACGGGGGTGGTCGCGGGCAGCGGGTCGCCGTCCGCGTGCCAGGCGCCGGCCCAGAGGTTCAGTACGCGTTCGTCGCGGAACGCCTCGGGGGCGGCGGCCAGGCTGCGGCTCCAGGCGTCCTGCCAGGACATACCCGGTTTGAGGATGAGGGTGGGGGCGGGCGCCGGTTCGGTAGTGGTGGTGGTGTCCGCTGTGGTGCCGTGAGGGTCGGGTGCCATCGATCGTCTCCGCTCTCGGTGCACGGCCGGAGGGGCAGGGTGGTGGCGCGCGGCGGCCCGCACGGTGCGGGTACGCCGCGTTACTGGACGGTAGCGGTCCGGACGGGCGGCGCGGGACGGTCGTGCGCCAGGTATGGCGAGCGTCACTGCGGGCCGGCACGGACCGGGCGGGGAGCAGACCGGGCCGGGGCAGACCGGGCCGGGGCTAGGCCGAGCCGGGGGCAGACCGGGCCGGGGCCGGACCTCGGGCGGGCCCCCAACCGCCCCGTGGCTTGAACGATGCGGTCCGCTCTGGACAGACGCGGCCCGATGCGGGATAACGCTCCATACAGTATTCGTCGACTGTATGCGATCTATCCCGTCTGCGCTCCACTCGATCCGCCGCCGCGGAGCGGGCCGCGCCACGAACGGACGCGGCACTTCCCCGGCAGCCATCAGCAGCACGCCCGAGCCCGCCCGCACCGGGGGCCACGCATCAAGGCCCCAGCGGGACATCCCATGAAGGGACGCGATGCCCCATGCCCGACGAAGCCCAGGACCTCGACCCGGACCGGACCGCCCACGACCTCGTCTCCGGCGGCCACCTCGTCGCCAAAGCGCTCAAGGCGGAGGGCGTGGACGTCGTCTACACCCTCTGTGGCGGCCACATCATCGACATCTACGACGGCTGCGTCGACGAGGGCATCGACATCGTGGACGTACGGCACGAGCAGGTCGCCGCGCACGCCGCGGACGCCCACGCCCGGATCACCGGCAAACCCGGGTGCGCCGTGGTCACCGCGGGGCCCGGGACGACGGACGCCGTGACCGGCGTGGCCAACGCCTTCCGTGCCGAGTCGCCGATGCTCCTGATCGGCGGCCAGGGGGCCCTGAGCCAGCACAAGATGGGCTCCCTCCAGGACCTGCCGCACGTCGAGATGATGACGCCGATCACGAAGTTCGCGGCCACCGTCCCGGACACGGCGCGCGCCGCCGACATGGTGTCGATGGCGTTCCGCGAGTGCTACCACGGCGCTCCCGGACCCTCGTTCCTTGAGATCCCCAGGGACGTGCTGGACGCGAAGGTGCCGCTCCACTCGGCGCGGTTACCCCGGGCGGGCCACTACCGCGCGTCGACGCGCTCGGCGGGCGACCCGGACGCCGTCGAGCAGCTGGCCGAGCTGCTCGTCCGGTCCGAGAAGCCGGCGATCCTGCTCGGCAGCCAGGTGTGGACGACGCGCGGCACGGACGCGGCGGCCGGTCTCGTACGGGCCCTGAACCTGCCCGCGTACATGAACGGCGCGGGCCGCGGCACGCTGCCGCCCGGCGATCCGCACCACTTCCAGCTCTCCCGCCGCCACGCGTTCGCCCACGCCGACCTGATCGTGGTCGTCGGTGCGCCGTTCGACTTCCGGATGGGGTACGGGAAACGGCTGTCGCCCACCGCGGCCGTCGTGCAGATCGACCTGGACTACCGCACCGTCGGCAAGAACCGGGACATCGACCTGGGCATCGTCGGCGACGCCGGACTGGTGCTGGCGGCCGCCGCGCAGGCCGCGTCCGGGCGGCTGGACGCCGGCGCGGGCCGGCGCAAGGAGTGGATCGAGGAGCTGCGGGCCGTCGAGGAGGCCGCGGTGGCGAAACGGCTGCCGCTGCTGCGCTCGGACGCCGCGCCCGTCCACCCGTACCGCCTGGTCAGCGAGATCAACGACTTCCTGACCGAGGACTCCCTCTACATCGGGGACGGCGGCGACATCGTCACCTTCTCCGGCCAGGTGGTGCAGCCGAAGGCGCCCGGCCACTGGATGGACCCGGGGCCGCTGGGCACGCTCGGCGTCGGTGTGCCGTTCGTGATGGCCGCGAAGCGGGCCCGGCCCGACAAGGAGGTCGTGGCGCTCTTCGGTGACGGCGCGTTCTCGCTGACCGGCTGGGACTTCGAGACGCTGGTCCGCTTCGACCTGCCGTTCGTGGGGATCGTCGGCAACAACTCCTCGATGAACCAGATCCGTTACGGCCAGCGGGCCAAGTACGGCGACGCGCGGCAGCGGGTCGGCAACACGCTGGGCGACGTGCCGTACGACGCCTTCGCGCGGCTGCTCGGCGGCCACGGCGAGGAGGTCCGCGACCCGGCGCAGATCCGCCCGGCGCTGGAGCGCGCCCGGCGGTCCGGCAAACCGTCGCTGATCAACGTCTGGACCGATCCGGACGCGTACGCCCCCGGGACCGTCAACCAGACCATGTACAAGTGAGGAGCCGCTGATGCGTACCGCTCAAAAGAACGGGCCGGGCGCCAAGGCGCTCAGCGGCGTCCGGGTGCTGGACATGACACATGTGCAGTCGGGGCCGTCCGCCACCCAGCTGCTCGCCTGGCTCGGCGCGGACGTCGTCAAGCTGGAGGCGGTCACCGGCGACGTCACCCGCGGCCAGCTGCGCGACATCCCGGACGTGGACTCCCTCTACTTCACGATGCTCAACTGCAACAAGCGCAGCATCACCCTGAACACCAAGACCGACCGCGGCAAGCAGCTGCTGACCGAGCTGATCCGCCGCTCGGACGTGCTGGTGGAGAACTTCGGGCCGGGTGCCGTGGACCGGATGGGCTTTCCCTGGGAGCGCGTCCGGGAGATCAACCCGCGCATCGTGTACGCGTCGATCAAGGGTTTCGGCGAGGGCCCGTACACCCGGTTCAAGGCGTACGAGGTCGTCGCGCAGGCGATGGGCGGGGCGATGTCCACCACCGGGTTCGCGGACGGGCCGCCACTGGCGACCGGCGCGCAGATCGGCGACTCGGGGACCGGCGTGCACTGCGTCGCCGGCATCCTCGCCGCGCTCTACCAGCGCGAACACACCGGCCGCGGGCAGCGCGTCCAGGTCGCGATGCAGCACGCCGTACTGAACCTCTGCCGGGTCAAGCTCCGCGACCAGCAGCGCCTGGAGCGCGGTCCGCTGCCGGAGTACCCGAACGACGACTTCGGGGACACGGTGCCGCGCAGCGGGAACGCGAGCGGCGGCGGGCAGCCGGGCTGGGCGGTGCGGTGCGCGCCCGGCGGGCCCAACGACTACGTGTACGTCATCGTGCAGCCGGCCGGCTGGCAGCCGCTCACGGAGCTGATCGGGCGGCCGGAGCTGGCCGCGGACCCCGAGTGGGCGACACCGGCCGCGCGGCTGCCGAAGCTGGCGAAGATGTTCCAGCTCATCGAGGAGTGGAGCAGCACGCTGCCCAAGTGGACGGTGCTGGAGCGGCTGACCGCGCACGGCATCCCGTGCGGTCCGGTGCTGTCCACCAAGGAGCTCGCCGAGGACGCGTCGCTGGCCGCCGACGGCATGATCGTGCGGGTCCGGCATCCGCGGCGCGGCACGTTCACCACCGTCGGATCGCCGCTGAAGCTGTCCGACTCCCCCGTCGAGATCGACCGCTCACCGCTGCTCGGCGAGCACAACGACGAGGTGTACGGGGACGAACTGGGGCTCGACGACGAGGAATTACGGCTGCTCAGGGCGGACGGAGTCATCTGATGACGGACCGGAACAGGGACCCGGCGGCCGTGCTGCGGGCCGCGCGGGCGGCCGGGCGGACCACGCTGACGGCCCCCGAGGGCAGGGTGCTCGCGGACGCGTACGGCATTCCCACCCCGGCCGAGGGGCTGGCGGGCTCGGCGGCCGAGGCGGTGGCGCTCGCCGCCCGGATCGGCGGCCCGGTCGCGCTGAAGATCGTCTCGCCGGACATCCCGCACAAGACGGACGCGGGCGGTGTGCGGGTGGGGCTGTCCTCGGCCGCCGAAGTGCGGGACGCGTACGCGGAGGTCGTACGGAACGCCGTCGCATACGCCCCGGAGGCCCGCGTCGAGGGCGTACAGGTGCAGCAGATGGTGCCGGAGGGGCTGGAGGTGCTGGTCGGCGCGGTCACCGACCCGACGTTCGGGAAGGTCGTCGCGTTCGGGCTCGGCGGGGTGCTGGTGGAGGTCCTCAAGGACGTCACCTTCCGCCTCGCGCCGGCCTCGGCGGCGGACGCCGAATCCATGCTGGACGGCGTCCGGGCGGCCGAGGTACTGCGCGGCGTCCGCGGCGGACCGGCCGTGGACCGGGCGGCGCTCGCCGACCTGATCGTCCGGGTGTCCCGGCTGGCCGCCGACTTCCCCGAGATCGCCGAGGTGGACCTGAACCCGGTGTTCGCCTCACCGGACGGGGTGCTGGCCGCCGACGTACGCATCGTGCTCGGCGACGGGCCTCCCCCGGAGCGCCGCCGGTACACCAGGGAGGAGATCCTCGCCTCGATGGAGCGGCTGATGCGACCGCGCTCGGTGGTCGTCGTCGGCGCTTCCGGCGAACCGGGGAAGATCGGCCATGCGGTGCTGCGCAACCTGCTCGACGGCGGCTTCGGCGGCGCGGTCCACCCCGTGAACCCGAAGGGCGGTGTCATCCTCGGCCGGACGGCGTACCGGTCCGTGGCGGATGTGCCGGACGGCGCCGATGTGGCGGTCTTCGCCATTCCGGCCCAGCTGGTGCCCGCGGCCCTGGAGGAGGCGGGACGCAAGGGCATCCCCAACGCCGTACTGATCCCCTCCGGCTTCGCCGAGACCGGCGAACACGCCCTCCAGGAACGGCTGGTGACCATCGCCGAGAAGTACGGGACCCGGCTGCTCGGCCCGAACATCTACGGCTACTACTCCCCCTGGCAGCGGCTGTGCGCCACGTTCTGCACCCCGTACGACGTCACCGGACCGGTCGCGCTGACCTCCCAGTCCGGCGGCATCGGCATGGCCGTCCTGGGCTTCGCGCGCGCCACCCGCACCGGCGTCTCGGCGATCGTCGGGCTCGGCAACAAGGCCGACGTGGACGAGGACGACCTGCTCACGTACTTCGGCGCCGACCCGCACACCAGGGTCATCGCGATGCACCTGGAGGACCTGAAGGACGGCCGGGCGTTCGTGGCCGCCGCGCGGGAGACCGTGCCCGAGAAGCCCGTCGTGGTGCTGAAGGCCGGGCGGACCGGCGCGGGCGCGAAGGCGGCCGGGTCGCACACGGGCGCGCTGGCCGGTGACGACGCGGTCTACGACGACATCCTGCGGCAGGCGGGCATCATCCGGGCGCCGGGCCTCCACGAGATGCTCGAATACGCCCGCGCCCTGCCGGTGCTGCCGACGCCGCGCGGCGAGAACGTCCTCATCATCACCGGGGCGGGCGGCTCCGGCGTCCTCCTCTCGGACGCGACCGTCGACCACGGGCTGCACCTGATGGCCGTCCCCGACGACCTGGACGCCGCCTTCCGGCGCTTCATCCCGCCCTTCGGGGCCGCCGGCAACCCCGTGGACATCACCGGCGGCGAACCGCCCGCCACGTACGAGGCCACCATCCGCCTCGGTATGCGGGACCCGCGCGTCCACGCGCTGGTCCTCGGTTACTGGCACACCGTCGTCACCCCGCCCATGGTCTTCGCCGAGCTGGTGGCGCGGGTGGTGGCCGAGTTCCGGGCGGCGGGCGTCGAGAAACCGGTGGTGGCGTCGCTGGCCGGGGACACCGAGGTGGAGGAGGCGAGCGCGTACCTCTTCGAGCGGGGCGTGGTGGCGTACCCGTACACGACGGAGTGGCCGGTGGCGGCGCTGGGGGCGAAGTACCGGTGGGCGCGGGCCGCGGGCCTGCTGTGACCGGCGACCCCGCACGTCCGGAGGCCCGGCACCGCCGCGGCACCGCAACAGCTCGGTCCAGCTCCTCCATCCCTTCCCCCTCAACCGGGGGTCCCCCTCAGCCGGGAGGCGATACGAGGTGACGACTCACGACGTCCGGCGCACGGGCGGCTCCGCGGTCACCGACGTCCGCGACGCACACGGACGGATCTACCGCATCGGCGAGACGGACCGGCAGCTGCTCGGCCGTCCGCGGTGGACCATGGTGCTGCTGCCCTGGATCGCGATGCTCGGCATCAGCATCTTCGAGTACGCCTTCGGAGCCGCCGAATCCACCCTCGCCACGGCCCACCACTGGACGCACACCGGCACGTTCTGGCTGCTCAGCGTCTGGGTCTTCTTCCAGGCGGCGGTGGCCTTCCCCGCGGGCAGGCTGCGCGAGAAGGGACTGCTCAGCAGCCGCGCCGCGATGCTCTGCGGGTCCGTACTGTCGCTGGTGGGGTTCCTGAGCCTGAGCCACTCCCCCGGCATCTGGTGGGCGATCGCCGGGTTCGGCGTGCTGGGCGGCACCGGCGCCGGCCTGGTCTACGCGACCTGCATCAACATGGTCGGCAAGTGGTATCCGGAACGGCGCGGCGGCAAGACCGGCTTCGTCAACGGCGGGTTCGCGTACGGCGCCGTGCCCTTCATCTTCCTGTTCTCCTACGGTTTCGACACCGGCGACTACCAGGCCGTCCTCGACCTGGTCGGCCTGTACGTCCTGCTGCTGACCGGAGTGGCGGGCCTCTTCTTCAAGGACCCGCCGAAGAACTGGTGGCCCGCGCACGTCGATCCGCTGTCCGCGCCGCGCGACGCCCGTACGCTCATCGCGCTGCGCAGGAACCCGCCCGCGGCGGCCCAGTTCACTCCGCGCGAGGCCGTCCGTACGGGCATGCTGCCGCTGATGTGGGTCTGCCTGCTGTGCACCGCCGGTGTCTCGATCTTCGGGATCTCCTTCCAGGTGCCGTTCGCCAAGGAGGCCGGCTTCGGACCGCTGGTGGCGGCGTCCTCCATGGGACTCATGTCGGTGGTCAACGGCACCGGCCGGGGCGTGGTCGGCTGGCTCTCCGACCGGCTGGGGCGGCGGCCGACCCTGACGTACGTGTGCCTGGTCCTCGGGCTGGCGCAATTCGGCGTCCTGTGGGCGGGCGAAAGCGCCAACCAGCCCCTGTTCCTCATCTTCGCCTTTCTGTCCGGCTTCGGCGGCGGCGCGTTCTTCCCGCTTTTCGCGGCCCTCGTCCCGGACTACTTCGGCGAGAACAACAACGCGTCGAACTACGGCCTCGTCTACAGCTCGAAGCTCGTCTCCGGCCTCCTGGGCGGCGGCATCGGCGCCTCGGTGGTCGCGGCGTGGGGGTACGAGGGCGCGTACGCGGTGGCGGGGTGCGTGGGGCTGCTGGCGGCGGCCCTGTCACTGCTGCTGCGACGGCCGACGGGGAAAGGAATGGCCGTGGGCGGCCGGGCGAAGGGGATGGCCTGAAGATGCCCGCATCCCCTCCCCTTGTGTTTTCCTGCCCCTCAGCAATTCTCCTGGAATTTCACCGCTTCCAGCGTCACCGGCTGCCCGTCCAGTTTCGTGCCCGCCGCCGGGTCCTGGCGGCACACCTTCCAGTTGGATTCCACGAGCACCATCCGGCCGCGTCCCGACGCATCCTTCACGGTGATGCTGGTACCGATGTCGAAAGCGCGCCGGGCCACCTTCACCGACTTGTCCCGGAGGTCGGGCATGGCCGACCCGGGGGCGACGGAGGTGCCCGACCCGGCTCCGGCATCCTTGTCGGGGCAGGTCTCCGACAGCTTCACCGCCCCGAAATCCACCGTGGTGCGGGTGTCCGCGGCGCCGGGGCCGGGGGTCTGCGTACAGACCTTCCAGTTGCGGTCGAGCGCCTGCATGCGCCCGCGGCCGAGCGCGTCGTGGCTGCGCAGCAGCCGGAAACCGGCCGCCTGCGCGGCGTCCTGCGCGCTCTGCAGGCCCTTGCCCACCAGGTCGGGCAGCGTGGCCGTACGGGCCGGCGCGGGGCCCGGGGTGGTCTCCGTCGCCACGCTCGGCTCCGGCGCGGCCTTCGTGGGCGAGCCGCCGCTGCCGTCGGCGCTCCCCGAGGGCTGGCAGGCGGCGAGCCCGAGACAGAGGACCGCGACGGCGGCGGTGACGGTGGTGCGGTGCATGGCTCCCCCAGTACGGGACAGGGCGTCGGTACGCGCACGGTATCGGCAGGGCAATCATGCCGTGACGGACCGTGACGATGAGGGAGACCGCTGATCGCCCGGGAGGGTTGTACGGGGTGGTACGGGAATTCTTGTTCGCCGGCGCACCGGCCGCCGAAGCCGTGGCCGCTGCCGCCCCGGCCACCGGCGGCCCGGTCAGTGTTCGGCGGCCGGGACGGACACCTCGGGAGCCTCCTCCGGCCCGGGCGTTCCCTGCTGCGCGATGGCCTTGTGGTGCCGCACGACCTCGCCGATGATGAAATTCAGGAATTTCTCGGCGAACGCCGGATCGAGTCTGGCGTCCTCGGCCAGTTTGCGCAGGCGGGCGATCTGGGTGGCCTCGCGGGCCGGGTCGGCGGGCGGGAGGTGGTGGCGGGCCTTGAGTTCGCCGACCTGCTGGGTGCACTTGAACCGCTCGGCGAGCAGGTGCACCAGTGCGGCATCCAGGTTGTCGATGCTGCCGCGCAGGTAGATCAGGCGTTCGCGGGCCTCCTCGTCGGCGACGGAGGTTGCGTCGCCCGCCAGTGGTGCGGTCCCCTCGCTCATGTACGTCTCGCCAATCTGGTCGTACCGGTCGCCCCGGTCGGGCAGTGCTGATCCTGTGCACACTACCCGGCCACGGGCGTACGGCTTAACCGCGCGGCACGCGCAGGCTGCGCAGAGGCAGCGGTCGTCCGGGCGGGAGAAGTACGGCCGGGAGTGCCCACCGCTTTCTCCTCTCCGACGACACAGCGGCCCCGGTGCCGCGGCACCGGGCACACGGCGCGGGTCGGCGGTGCGCGGCGGTCCGGGGAGAATGGGCCGGTGATCTACCGCTACCGCGTTCTCGGCACCGCGCAGGCACGCCGCCCCGACGGCACCGAGGTGCCTCTGAAGGGTGCGCGGCTGCGTGCGCTGCTGGTGGCACTGGCGGCCGGCGGCGGCCGGCCGGTACCGGCGGGACAACTGATCGCCCAGGTGTGGGGCGAGGGGGCGGAGCCGCCCGCCGATGCCCCGGCCGCCCTCCAGGCCCTGGTGGGCCGCCTGCGCCGGGCGCTCGGCGGGCCCGCGGTGGCCTCGTCGCCCGGCGGGTACGCGCTGGCGGCCGAGCCGGACGCCATCGACCTCTTCCGCTTCGAGCGGCTGACGGCGGAGGGCACCGCGGCGCTGCGCGCCGGCGACCCGGCGACCGCCGCCCGCCTGCTGGACGAGGCGCTGGCGCTGTGGCACGGTCCCGCGCTGGCGGATCTGCCGGACCGGGACGGCGACCCGCTCGCCGTCCGGGCCGAACGGCGGCACGGTGAGGCCCGCCGCGCCCGGCTGGCGGCCGAGGTGGCGTGCGGCCGGGCGGCCGACACGCTGGCCGAGCTGGCGGCGCTGGCCGCGGCGGAGCCGCTGGACGAGCCCTTGCAGGCACTGCGTGTCCGGGCGCTGTGGGCGGCCGGGCGGCAGGCCGAGGCGTTGCAGGCCTGTGAGGAGGTACGCGCCGGGCTCGCCGAGCGCCTGGGCACCGACCCGGGCGCCGAACTGCGCGCCCTGCACGCGCAGCTGCTGGCCGGGACCGCGGAACCGGCCCCGGCGCCCCGCACCGCCGCACCGGCCCCTTCACCACCCGCGCAGCTCCGCGCACGCCTCACCTCCTTCGTCGGCCGCTCCGGGGAACTCGCCGTGCTGGGCGAAGCGTTGTGCACACAGCGACTGGTCACCCTGCTCGGCACTGGCGGCGTCGGAAAGACCCGGCTCGCCCTGGAGGCCGCCGACGCGGCCGGTGCGCACTCCGACCGGTGGCCCGACGGCGTACGGGTCGCCGAGCTGGCCTCCGTACGGGACGCGGCGAGCGTGCCCGAAGCCGTCCTGACCGCGCTCGGCGGGCATCCGACGCAGGTACGGGGCCCCGGCGCCGACGAGCTGCGTACGCCCGGCGGCCCTCCGGCACCGCTCGCCCAGGTGGTGGAGCACTGCGGACCGCGGCGGCTGCTGCTGGTGCTGGACAACTGCGAGCACGTGATCGACGCGGCGGCCGGGCTGGCGCACGCCGTACTGGCCGGCTGTCCCGGCGTGACGGTGCTGGCCACCAGCCGCGAACCGCTCGGCGTGCCGGGCGAGTCGGTGCGTCCCGTCGAGCCGCTGCCGCCGCGGACCGCGCTCCGGCTGCTGGCCGAGCGGGGTGCCGCCGCGCGCCCCGGGTTCCGTACGGAGGACGATCCGGCCGCGTGCGCGGAGATCTGCCGCCGGCTCGACGGGCTGCCGCTCGCGATCGAGCTGGCGGCGGCGCGGCTGCGGGCGCTGACCCCGCGGCAGATCGCGGCGCGGCTGGACGACCGGTTCCGGCTGCTGAGCGGCGGCAGCCGGACGGCGCTGCCCCGGCAGCAGACGCTGCGTGCGGTGGTGGACTGGTCGTGGGACCTGCTCACCGCGGACGAGCGGGCGGTACTGCGCCGGCTGTCCGTCTTCGCCGGGGGTTGCGAAGCGGCGGAGGCGGAGCACGTGTGCGCCGCCCCGGCCCCGGCCGACGGCCCCCGCTCCCCCGCCGACGTCCTGGACGCGCTCACTTCTCTTGTCGACAAGTCGCTGGTCACCGCCGTACCGGAGAGCCCGCGCGGCATGCGCTACCGGCTGCTGGAGACGGTCGCCGAGTACGCCGGGGAGCGGCTGACGGAGTCCGGGGAGCGGGCGTCCGTGGAGCTGCGGCACCTGACGGCGTACCGGGAACTGGCCCGTACCGGCGATTCCGGGCTGCGCGGGCCGGGCCAGGCGGAGTGGCTGGAGCGCCTGGAGACCGAGCACGACAACGTGCGGGCCGCGCTGCGCAC
Organism: Streptomyces sp. NPDC018019; assembly: GCF_044327805.1. Classification (NCBI taxonomy): domain Bacteria; kingdom Bacillati; phylum Actinomycetota; class Actinomycetes; order Kitasatosporales; family Streptomycetaceae; genus Streptomyces; species Streptomyces sp. NPDC018019. The sequence continues at coordinate 99,728 of NZ_JBIRGD010000013.1, forward strand.
GGCGGTCGGCCGGGCCGAGGAGCAGGAGGCGCTGTGCCTGGCGCTGTCCATGAGCTGGTTCTGGCAGCTGCGCAACCGCCAGGCGGACGCCCGGCACTGGGCCGCCGCCGTCGCCGCCCTCGGCCCCGACCCGTTCGCCCCTCCCCTACGGACCGCCGAGCCGCTGGCGGACCGGTGTACGGCGGTGCCGCCGCCGTGGTCCGGGGAGCGGCTGTGGGAGGCCCGGCGCGGGGTGCGGCTGCTGGTGCTGGCGAGCAGCGGTGAGCAGGCCGGGCCGTCCGGCCCGGTGCGTCCGGAGGCGGTCGTGGCCGCGTACCGTCCGGGGCTGCCGCAGACCGCACGGCAGCCGGGCGTCATGTGGTTCTTCGCCCGGCTGATGACCGGCGGGTTCGCGGGGCTCGACGAGACCGTCGCCGCCGTCGTACGGCACTGCCGCGAGCTGGGCGACGGCTGGGACCTGGGCCTGGCGCTGCTGCTGCGGACCAAGCTGCTCGGCAACCGGCCCGCCGGGCTGGACCGGTCGGCGCGCGACGCCGAGGAGGCTCTGGCGCTCTTCGAGGCGGCCGGGGACCTGTGGGGCATCGCCGAATCCCTGTCCGCGCGCGGCGACACGTACGAGCGCCGTGGGCAGTACGCACAGGCGGACGCGGACTTCGCGCGTGCCATGGAGTCTTCCGCACGGATCGGGGCACACGCGCAAGTGCCCGAGTTCAAGGCGCGGCTGGCGTCCGTACGGCTGGAAGGGACATACGGTGCGGCCGATGCGGAGGAAGGCACCGTGGCAGCCGACGCGCACCGTTCGCCCCGTGTCCAGGAGGCCGAGCAACTGCTGCTGGAGGCCGTGGCGGAATCCCGGGCCTCCGCCGGCGAGACGCTGAGCACGGCTCGGCTGCTGCTGGCCCGGCACTACGGCCGGACCGGGCGCACCGGCCTCGCGCGCGAGCAGCTGCGCGAGGCCGAGCAGGCGTTCACCACCGGCACGCCGGCTCTCTTCACCGGCCTGGTGACGGGGCTGTACGGCTGGCTGGACTGCCTCGACGGCGAGTTCGCCCGGGCACGTGAGCACGTGCGCCGGGCCGTCCGGCAGCTCGGCAGTCTAGCGCACCTGGTGGGTCCGCACCTGATCACCCATCAGTTCCTGTGTGCTGCCTGGGCGCTGGCCGGTCTGGGTGCCGCCGGGACGGGGGCGCGCCTGCTGGGCGCGTACGACCGGCACGCGTCCACGTCCGAAGGGTTCGGCCTCCAGCCGCTGCCGCCCGTGGCGGAGGCCCTGGTACGGCGGCGGGCCGAGGCGGCGGTGCGCGCGGTGCTGGCGGCCGACGCGTACGAGAGGGCGTATGGCGAGGGCGGCGGTCTCTCGGTGAAGGAGGCCGCCGCCCTGATCTGACCGGCTGTCCGACCATCGCGGGCACCGGTGCCTTCGTGTACCGGTGCCCTCGTGCCTACTGTGCGTCCGCCAGCCGCTCCCGCGCCTCGGCCCGGTCCTCCTCCGTCGGCGCGTCGTCCTGGGACAGCGCCCGGCGCCAGTAGCCGGTGAAGTCGACGGACCGCTTGTCCAGGCCGCGGTCCCGGACCAGGTGCCGGCGCAGCGCGCGCACCGCGCCCGCCTCTCCGGCGAGCCAGGCGAAGACCGGACCGGCGGGGAAGTTCGCCCCGCGCACCGCCTCGACGAGCAGCTCGCCGGGCCCGGCAGCGCGCCGGCCGCGGTGCAGCCAGTGCACGGTCAGGTCACCGCGGGTGGCGAAGGTCTGTTCCTCCGCCGCGTCCGCCACCTCGATGTACGCCACCGCGCGGGCGCCTTCGGGCAGCCACTCGGCGAGGGTGCCGATGGCGGGCAGCGCGGTCTCGTCCCCGGCGAGCAGCGTCCAGTCGGCCGTACCGAGGGGGACCGGCCGGGCGAAGTACGCCGAGGGGCCGAACATGCCGAGCGTGTCCCCGGGCGCGGCGCGGTCCGCCCAGGCGGTCGCCGGACCGCGCTCCGGCCCCGCACCGTGCAGCACGAAGTCGATGTCGATCGTGCCGTCCTCCGGGTGGTGCGCGCGGACGGTGTAGCTGCGCATCCACGGCCGCTCGTCCTCGGGGAGGGCGTGGTACGCCGCGTACCACCGCATCAGGTCGCCGTCGGCGGGCGGCTCGGGGAGCCGCGGAACGGTCCGCCCGGGCTTGGGGAAGTACAGCTTCACCTGCTGGTCCGGCGCGTCGAGGCGGAAGCCGGCGAGGTCCGGGCCGCCGAAGGTGACGCGGACCATGCGCGGTGAGAGCCGCCGGACCGCGGTGACCCGGAGGTACCGGACCGGCAGGGGCGCGGACGGGGAAGGCTGCGGTTGCATCGCGTCTCCGTGAGCAGGGGCCAACGGCCGGTGCCGGCCGTGGCGCGAGGGACACGGCGGCGGGGACCCCGGCGCGCCGTGCGGGACGGACCCGACCGTCGCAGCCGCCGCCGACACGCCGCCTACAGCTCGCCTGCACGAGCCGTACGCATGTGATCCGGGCGCCGTCCCGCACCCCCGGTCCGTCACCCCGGCACCCGGCCCGCTCGCACCCCACGCGCGGGTACGCCCCCGCCGCGGCCGGGCTATCCGGGTGATTCGCTCCCGTGACCGTCACTCCGGGCGCTCCCCCGTCAATACGTCTGCTGACAGGAAGAGCCCGTACCGTCCGCGTCCGGTGCCGCCGGCCGCGGACGGTGCCGCACGAGAACGGAACACACCACCATGCCCACGGACCGCTGCCGACTGCTGCCCATCGCCTCCGCGAGCGCCCTGGCCCTCGCCGCCACCCTGGGCGCCGGAACCGCCCTCATCGCCTCCCCCGCGACCGCCTCCGGGCCCGCGCGCGCCACCACTCCCCAGGACCCGCGGGAGGCGACGGTGCGGGTGGGGACCGGCACCGCCGACTTCTGCCTCACCCCCGGCGCCACCCGCGCGCTCGCCAAGTCCGGCATCCGTCTGGCGGCGCTCGCCCCCGCGAAGGTCACCGGACCGGCCGAACGCCGCTGTGTGACCACGCCGATCTCCGGCGGTGCCTTCAGCCCCCGCTTCACCTCCGGGCACCTCGACTTCAAGGGCGGCTTCGACTTCGTGCGCAAGGACAACCGCCACCTCAAGGTCGACGCGCTGCGGGGCGACCTCGCCACCTCGCGTCTCACCGGCCACGTCGGCGCCTCCAAGGCGCGTCGCACCGACTTCCTGGCGTTCCGGGTGGACCCGAACCGGGTCAAGGTGGGCGGCGGGCAGGTGCGTGCCCGGCTGGCCTTCACCCTGACCGACCGCGGCGTCGGTGCCTTCCGCGGCGCCTTCCGCGGGCAGTCGCCGTTCACCGTGGGCCAGCGGGTGTTCGACGCGGACGGCACGGCGACGCTCGGCACCAAGCAGGCCGGCAGCCCGGCGCCGGGGTCCGGCACCGCCCACGGCCAGGCGTCCGGGACGGCGCAGCGCCCGTCGGCCGGCGCCTCCCCGGCCCAGGCACCCGCCCGGCAGAACGACGTGGCGATGGACCCGATCAACGCCATCACGGCCGACTGAGCGGCCCGCCGGACACCGGGGCTGACCGCCGGACCCGGGGACCGGCCGCCGGACACCGGGGCTGACCGCCGCGCGGCGGTCAGCCCCTGGCGCGCTCGTGGTACGTACGCCGGGTGTGTTCCGTGTGGGCCCGCATGACCGCGGTCGCCCGCGCCTCGTCCCGGTCGGCGATCGCCGCGATCAGCTCACGGTGCTCGTCCCAGGACCGCTGACCGCGCTGCCGGGCGACGGGGGTGTGGTACCAGCGCACCCGTCGCCCGACCTGCGCCGCCAGGTCGGCGAGCACCGTGTTGCCGGCCAGCTCCATCACCTTGGCGTGGAACTCCGCGTTCGTGGCGACCGCGGTCTCCACCGCGTCGTCCCGCACCGCCTGCTCGCCCTGGTCGCACAGCGCTTCCAGCTCCGCGATGCCGCCCGACCCGGCGTTGGCGGCGGCGAGCCGGGCGGCCTCCGCCTCCAGGAGGGTGCGCACGGTGAGCAGTTGGTCGGCCTCCTCCTCGGTGGGCTCGTGCACGAACGCGCCCTGCGCGGGGCGCAGATCGACCCAGCCCTCCGTGTTGAGCCGCTGCAACGCCTCGCGGACCGGCTGCCGGGACACACCGAGGTGGCCCGCCAACTCGCTCTCGACCAAGTGCTGGCCGGGGCGCAGCGCGCGGGTGGTGATCAGTTCGAGGAGCGCTTCGTAGACGCGCTCGCGCAGCGGGCCGGGGCGTTCCAGCTTCGGCACGGTGCCCTGCGGCAGCCCTGTGGACAGCATCGAGATACCCCTCCGTGGACGCGACCGGGACGGCGCGCGAGGGCGCGGCCGGCCGGGCGGCCGATTGGTTATCGTCTACAGTCTACCGAGCACCGCCGTCTGCGCGCAGGCCGTCCACCGCCCGCGCCCCGCCCGGTCATCGCTCCCCCCGGACAGCGGCAACTCCTGCGAGAATACGTACGCTTGAAGCACCTCGGACCAGCGCGGACCGCCACCCACCGGACCGCGGGGAGGGCCAGGCCCCGATGCGCGGAGGAACGGTCGCCGTCGTGGGCGGGAGCATCGCCGGATGCGCCGCCGCACTCGCCGCACACCGGGGCGGCGCCACGCGCATCACGGTCCACGAACGCGCCGCCGGCCGCCTGGCCGACCGCGGCGCCGGCCTGGCCGTGCACGACGCCCGCTACGCGGGACTGGGGGCCGCTCTGGCGCGAACTGCGCGACCGGATGCCCGCGACCGCCGAGTTCCGCGGGGCCGGTCCGGTCCGTACGGTCGAGACGTCGCCCGACGGCGCCGCGGTGCACCTGGAGGACGGCAGCACGCACCACGCCGACCTGGTCGTCGGCGCGGACGGCTACCGTTCGGTGGTCCGCGCCGCCGCCTTACCCGGCGTACGGCCCGTGTACGCCGGGTACCTCGCCTGGCGCGGCGCGTTCCCCGCCGCCCGGCCGGGGCGTGGCCGGTCGAGGACTGCGTCTTCGCCGTCTTCCCCGGCGGCCACGCCGTCGTCTACCGCATCCCGGACGGCATGGGCGGCCACCGCGTCAACCGGGTGCTCTACACCGCCCCGCCCCCGGGGCCGGACCTCGGCCTGGACACCCCGACCAGCCTGCCGCCCGGCACCCTCGGCGGCCCGCTGCACGCCTCCTTCGCGCAGGTCACCGGCGAGCTCCTGCCGCCGTACCGGGGCGGCCTGTTCCAGCTGACCCGGCCCGAGGAACTGTTCTGTTCATCCAGCCGCCGTACGACTTCTCGGCGCCCCACTACGCCGCGGGCCGGCTGCTGCTCGCCGGTGACGCGGCCACGGTCGCCCGCCCGCACACCGGCAGCGGAGCGGTGAAGGCCCTTCAGGACGCCGTCGCCCTGGAGGCGGCCTGCGCGGCCGCCGGTGACTGGTCCGAGGTGGCCGCCGCGTACGACGCGGCCCGCGGCCCCGTCGGCATGTCGGTGATGGAGCTCGGCCGCCGCCTCGGCGACGTGCTGGTCCTGCGCGGACCGGACTGGCGGACGGTGCACCAGGCGGACCTGGACGCGCTGTGGGCGGAGGCGGACGAGGGCGCGTTCGGCGGCCGTGCCCTGCCGGGGGCCCCGGGGCCCGGGGGCCCGGGGGCCCGGGGGCCCGGACCGGCGGCCGGGCCCGTACCGGACAATGGAACGGCCGAGGCCGACCCGCCACCACGGGCCGGCACACCAGGGACGGACGGGACTGATCAGACATGGGACGGGTCACCGAGCGGCGCCGCGTCATCCGCATCCGCGACGGAGCCGTGAGCACGCGCCCGGACACCCTCGTCGGCGAGGAGCCGCTGGAGATCCGCCTCGGCGGCAAGCCGCTCGCCATCACGATGCGCACGCCGGGCGACGACTTCGCGCTGGCCGCAGGCTTCCTCGTGAGCGAGGGCGTGCTCGGCGACGCCGGGGAGCTGGCGAACATCGTGTACTGCGCGGGCGCGACCGAGGACGGCTCGAACACGTACAACGTCGTGGACGTGCAGCTCGCGCCCGGCGTTGCCGTCCCGGACATCACCCTGGAGCGCAACGTCTACACGACGTCGTCCTGCGGGCTGTGCGGCAAGGCCAGCCTGGACGCGGTCCGCACGGCCGCCCGCTGGCGCCCGGACCCGCCCGCCGAGGCCGCGGCCCGTATCACCCCCGCGACGCTGGCCGCCCTCCCCGGGCGGCTGCGGGCCGCGCAGCGCGTGTTCGACCGGACCGGCGGGCTGCACGCCGCCGGGCTCTTCGGCACCGACGGCGAACTCCTCGACGTACGCGAGGACGTGGGCCGGCACAACGCCGTCGACAAGGTCGTCGGCCGCGCCCTCCAGGACGGGCGGCTGCCGCTGCGCGACACCATCCTGATGGTCTCCGGACGGGCGTCGTTCGAACTCGTCCAGAAGGCGGTCATGGCGGGCATCCCGGCCCTGGCCGCGGTCTCCGCGCCGTCCTCCCTCGCCGTGGACCTGGCCGCCGAGAGCGGCCTGACGCTGGTGGGCTTCCTGCGGGGCACCTCGATGAACGTGTACGCGGGCGAGGAGCGGCTGGCGCTGGGTGCGGTCGCGGGCCGGGCCTGACCGGGCCGGGGGCGGGCCGCCGGCCGGCGCGGGCCGTCAGGCCGCGTCCGGCCCCGGCCGCTCCCCCGGGTCCACCACCCGCGCCAGCAGCGCCATCAGCTGCTCGCGTTCGGCGGGGGTGAGACCCGCGGTCAGTTCGTCGTTGGCGCGGTCGCCCAGCCGCTCCGTACGGCGCAGCCGGCGCTCCCCGGCGGCGGAGATCTCGATGGCGTTCTTGCGCCGGTCCCTGGGGTCGGGGGTACGGGTCACCAGTCCGTCGGCCTGGAGGTCGTTGAGGACCGCGACCATGTCCTTGGGGTCGATGCCCACGCTCCGGCCCAGCTCGGCCTGGGAGACCGGCCCCAGTTCGCCGACGGCCGACAGCACCGCGTGGTGCATCATCCGCATCCCCTCCTCGGCCAGCGCCTCGGCGACGAGGCGGTGTCCCCGGGCGGCGGCCCGGCCGAGCAGCCAGCTGGGGAGGGCGCGGATACGGGACGGCGCGTAAGGGGTCTCTGCCATGGCACCAGCCTATCCGTAAATCCATTGGCGCACCCAACGGTTCTGTTATCGTTGGGCCACCCAACGGTTCCGTGGTCGCCCGCTGCCCCGGCCGTTCGGTCCCCCGTCCCCTGCGCGCGTCCGGCGACGCCGCGCCCCACGTCCCGGAGGTACCCGTGCGACGCGTCCGCTTCCATTCCTACGGCGGTCCGGAAGTCCTGCGGCCGGAGGAGGCCGAGGTGCCCGAGCCGGGACCCGGCGAGCTGCTCGTCCGTACCGAGGCCATCGGCGTGAGCCTGCCGTCCGTACGCCGGACGCGCGGTGACGGCGCGGGCGGCGGTGTGCCGCTGCCCGCCGTCCTCGGCGGCGAAGTGGCCGGTGAGGTCGTGGGGCTGGGCCCGGACGTCACCGGCTTCACGGCCGGCGACCGGGTCACCGGACTCTCCTTCACCGGCTCGTACGCCGAAGCGGCCACCGTGCCCGCCGCGCTCGCCTCCCGGATACCGGACGGCGCGACCGGCGAGGACGCCGTCGCGCTGGTCCGCGGCGGCCAGGTCGCGCTCGCCGCGCTGGCCACCGCCGCGCCCGCCGGTGCGGAATCGGTCCTGATCACCGGTGCGGCCAGTGCCACCGGGCACCTCGCGGTGCAGCTCGCCAAGCTGCGCGGTGTGCCACGGGTGGTGGCGGCCGTCAGCTCCGTCGCCAAAGCGGACTTCCTGTACGGGCTCGGCGCCGACGAGGTCGTCACGTACGGGGACGCGTCCTGGGGCGCGCCCGCCGACATCGTCCTCGACGGCGTCGGCGGGGACCTCCTGCCGCGCGCGGTGGCCGCCCTCGCCCCCGGCGGGCGACTGGTGTTCTTCAACTCGGGCGGCGGCACCGTCCCGGCCCACGACCTGCTCGCGGGCTCGAAGACGGTCACCGGGCTGACCATGGCGCGGTTCGCGGCCACCCGTCCGGAGCGGTACGCGCGGCACGGCGCCGAGCTGTGGGAACACTTCCTCGCCGGCCGGCTGCGGGCCGTCGTCCACGCGCGGATCCCGCTGGCGGAGGCCGCCAGGGCACACGAGATCATCGAGGCGCGCGGCAACCTGGGCAAGGTCATGCTGATTCCCTGACCCGCCCCGTACAGACATGCCCCGCCTCCTCCGGACGGGCGGAAATCCGGCCGGGTGCGAAGAACCGCCGCGCGTGGCTTGTGGCGGTGCCGGGAGCCCAGTAGCTTCCTGCGCACCGCGCGGAGGTAGGACGTTCTGCGTACGCCGCCGATGCCCCGTCTACGCCCCGAAGGGCAGGTCGGACCATGACGTCACCGTTCCGCACCCGTGACAACCACCGCGGCAGACCCGCCAACGGGCCCCGGCCGCGGCGCCGCGCGCTGACCGCGCTCGCCGCCGCGGCCACCGTCCTGGTCCCGGTGGCCACTGCCCAGGCCGACCCCACCACCGCTGCGGCCCCATCCACCGGCTTCGACCAGCAGGTGCTGTTCAAGGCGTCCCAGGAACACGGCTACGCGTGCTTCCGCATCCCGGCGATCGTCCGGTCCGCCCGCGGCACCCTGCTGGCCTTCGCCGAGGGCCGGGTGCGCACCTGCGGCGACGCCGGCGACATAGACCTCGTCCTCAAACGCTCCACCGACGGCGGCCGTACGTGGGGTCCCCTCCAGGTCGTCAACGAGGGCGGCGGTGACACCCACGGCAACCCGGCCCCCGTCGTCGACCGCCGAACCGGCCGCATTCTGCTCGCCGAGACCTACAACAAGGGCCGCCCCGACGCCGGGAACTGCGACGTGCCCTGCGACCGCACCCCGCACCTCCAGTACAGCGACGACGACGGCGCCACCTGGTCGGCTCCGCGCGACCTGACCGCCGAACTCCGGCCCGCCGGCTGGAACTCCTGGTACGCGACCGGCCCCGTGCACGGCATCCAGCTCGCCCGCGGGCGGCACGCCGGGCGGCTGGTCTTCACCGTCAACGCCGAGAGCTACGCGGGCGGCCGGATAACCGCCAACCACGCGGCGCTGATGCTGAGCGACGACGGCGGCGACAGCTGGCGGGCCGGCGCCGTGGACAGCTATCCGACCGCCGCCGACGGCACGTTCCGGCAGAAGCCGTCCGAGATGAGCCTGCTGGAACGTTCCGACGGCTCGGTGTACGTCAACGGGCGCGAGCAGGACGGCACCGACCTCGGCCACCGCACGGCCGCCGTCAGCCACGACGGCGGGGAATCCTTCGCCCGCCCCTTCCGCACGCTGCCCGGCCTGTACGCGCCGATGGTGCAGGGCTCGGTCCTGCGACTGCCCGCCCGGCCCGCCGGCGCGCCCGCCCGTACCCTGTTCGCCGCGCCCGCCGACCCCGACCGCCGCCGCACCATGACCCTCCGCTCCTCCTACGACGAGGGCCGCACCTGGGAAGGCGTGGACCGGGGCGCCCGGGTCACCGCCGACTGGTCCGGCTACTCGGACCTGGTGGCCGTCTCCCCCGGCCTGACCGGTCTGCTCTACGAGGGCGGGGTGGCCGACGCCCGCGACGAGATCCGCTTCGCCCGCTTCACCGACGCCTGGCTCGGGCCGCGCCGGGGCCCCGACCCGACGACCCCCGACCGCGGGCGGCACGCCCGGCCCGCCCTGGTCCTGGGCGGCGCCCGTCCGGTGCCGGGCCGCTTCGGCGCCGCCCTCGCCTTCGACGGCCGGGACGACGCCGTCCGGCTGCCCTTCCGCCGCTCGCTCCCCCTGGGCAGCGGGGACTTCACATGCAGCCTGTGGTTCCGCTACCGCGCCGCCTCCGGCGAACAGCCGTTCCTGTGGATGGGCGGGGTGGGCGTCCGCAGCCCGCAGGTGGCCCTGCGCGGCGACCCGGCGCGCGGCCGGATCAGCGCCTTCGTCACCGCGCTCGACGGCGCCCGGCCGGCCGCCACCGCCGAGGTCGCCACCACCGCCCCGTACAACGACGGCCGGTGGCACCACCTGGCCCTGCGGCGCACCGGCGGCCGGCTGACGCTCGGCGTCGACGGCACCGAAAACCGCACGGTCCCCGACGTCCCCGGCTCCGTGAGCCGCAACTCGGTCTTCGGCGTCCACGCGGGCCAGAAGGTGGACAGCCGCGCCCACCTGACCGGCGCCCTGGACGAAGTACGCGTCTACGGACGGGCGCTGAGCGACGGCGAGCTGGCCCGGGTACGCGAGGGGAACGGGCGCGACAAGGGGCCGGTCGTGCTGAATCTGCCCTTGGACGACGTGGACGACGAGTAGGAGCGGGGCCGCTGGTCAACGCCTTCCGTAGAAGGCGTCGACCAGCGACTCCATGCTCTTCTGGAAGGAGCAGCAGAGCGCGATCCACGACCCGTCCACGAAGACCAGGTCGAACCGGCCGCGGGGCAGCGTCGTGCGCGGCTTGGGCCGCAGTTCGGCGATGTCCTGGCGCGGGACCTCCACGGCGAGGGCCGGTTCGGGGTCGCGGGCCCGCCACCCGGTGGCGTGATCGGTGACCACGAACAGCCGGCGGTCGGTGACCGCCTGGTGCCGGGGGGTGCCGCCCGCGTTGGTGACCTGCACGAGGAAGCGCCCGGCCATGCTGGTCCAGCCGCCTTCCATGGGCTTGCCGTACATCATGCGCTCGGCCGCGGCGTCGGCGGCGTCCTCGATGTTCTCCGGGGCCTCGCTGATCCCCTCGGCGACGTTGCCCACGGCGCGGGTCAGCCGGTTGTTGGTGAACCGGTTGTCGGTGACCGCGTCGATGGGCCGCGACGCCTTGTTCAGCACGTTGCCCAGCACGCCCCGGATCCGCTTCTCCAGGGCCGACTGCTTGGGCGGCAGCCGCAGGTGCGCGGGAACCAGCGGCAGGGACGGGTACACGTCGTACTGTTCGCTCTGCAGCAGCACCTCGCCGGGCTGGAGGAACTGCCGACAGGGGGTCTCGTGGTCGATCACGCGGCCGTTCTCCTCGCCTCAGCCGAAGGGGTTGTCGGGGTCGCGCGGCTGCTGGGCCGACGACGGGCGGGACATCAGGCGGATGTCCTGGTCGGCGGCCGGCTTCCGGTAGCGGCCGAGCGGGTCCGGGTCGGCCGGGGCCGGGTCGGCGGGAACCCCGTGCTTCGACGGCGGGCTCAACGGTCCGCTGACGGCGGGCCCGCCGACCGTACCCCCGCCGGAGGGCGACGGGTCGAAGTCCGACGCCGGCGGCAGGTGGACCTCGCCGTGCCGCCGCGCGCCACCACCGGATGCGGCGCCCCCGCCGTCACCGCCGTCGATCATGTCGTCGAGCTTTTCGGCTCCCGCCTGGACGACGGGCGAAAGCGCCTGCGTCGGATCGCCCGAGAATCCCAGGCCTCCCATGCCGAGGCCGACGGCACCCTTCATCGGCACCTTGACGGCCTTCAGCGCCTTTTTCGCGGCGATCCCCTTCAGGAACTTCTCGGCCTCGACCGGGTCCTTGATGTGCTTCCAGGTCCACGGCTTGAGCTTTTTGACCTTCGACATCTTCTTGGCCTTCTTCAACAACTTGATGATGTTGACGAAGGCCCTGAGTTCGGTGGCCAGTTCCTCCAGTACCCGGGCGATACGCGTCGAGACGATCCCGGCCTGGGCGACGGCGGTGGCGGCGGCCGCCGCGGCCGAGGCGCCGACCGTGATGATCGAGGTGGCCAGCGCCACGGCCAGCTCGATGATGGCCCACTCGATCAGCTCGCGGATCAGCGTCTCCACGACCTGCTCGGCCAGCTTGGCCCGCTCGCCCGCCTGCTCCAGGACGTCCGCCACCGCGTCCATGTCGGCGGCTTCCTGCTCCAGCGCCGCTTCCATCTCGGCGAGGTGCCCCTGGAACGCGTCGGCCGCCTGGCCGGTCCATTCGTGGGCGAGGTCCGCGCGGTCCCGGCGCTGGTCGGCGATCAGGTTGCGCAGTTCGGTGGCCTGTTCGCGCCACAGCTTGGCGGCTTCCTGGATGCCCTCGTCATCACCGGTGACGCATTCCAGGTGCTCGGCGAGCGGTTCGACGAGCGGGCGCATGATGGCGTCCACCGCCGAGTCGAACCCGCTCATCCAGTCGTTGACCTTGTTGTAGGCGCTGAGCGCCCCCGTCGCCACGCCGCTCACCGGGCGCCCCCGGGCCCGCCCTGGACGTGCCGCATCGTGCGCACGGTCTCGTCCTCGTCGGACTGGTACGCCCGTGCCGTCTCGGTGATGCCCTCGCCGACCTTCTCCTCCAGCGTCGCCGCCTTGTCGAGGATGTCCAGGCAGTCCTCACTCTGCTCCGCGTAGGCGCTGTACAGTTCGCCGGCCTCCGGGAGCTTTCCGAAGGCCTGCTGGTTCAGCGAGTGCGAGGCGAGTTTGCTGCGGATCGCCCGCAGCTTCTCCGCGCGCTGGTCAGAACTTTTGGCGAACTTGTGCAGAGCTTCTTGAGCAGCGGTGAATTGCTCGGACACAGATCTCCCCCGATCCGTTGGTCATAGTGCGGGCGGACGCCGGGGCGCCGCGAAAGCCCGGACAACAGTACGGCGTCATCGCCGACGGGCGGGACGGGGGGCGTTGATGCCCATTGTGCAGATTTGTGGGGTCAAGAGATGACGGGTGACACCGGGCCACGCTCGCCCTTTGCCTTTTATTGGTAATCCCTGGTGATTCTCTTGCCCATCATTTGAGATTGGTGTGCAACTCCCGAGCCGGTGGCGCGGCAGCGGCGACGGCAGGCGAAGAACCGGCGTCCCGGGCCGGATTCCCTTCGGCCCCCGCTCCGAAGCCCGCCTCCTGCGGGGCCCGTGCCGCGTACCGCTTCGCCAGCACCGCGCACACCATCAACTGCATCTGGTGGAACAGCATCAGCGGCAGTACGGCCAGCCCGGCCCCGCCGCCGAACAGGACGGTGGCCATGGGGAGTCCGGCGGCCAGGCTCTTCTTCGAGCCGGCGAAGGTGATGGCTATCCGGTCACCGCGGCCGAAGCCGGCCTTCTTCGAGCCGTACGACGTGATCGTCAGCATCAGGGCCAGCAGCACGGCCTCGACGCCCAGCAGGCTCAGCAGGCGCCACGGGGAGACCTGGTGCCAGATGCCCGCGACGACGCCCGCGCTGAAGGCGCTGTAGACGACGAAGAGGATGGAGCCGCGGTCGACGAAGCCGAGGATCTTCTTGTGCCGGGTGAGGAATCCGCCGATCCAGCGGCGCAGCAGCTGCCCGGCGAGGAACGGCACGAGCAGCTGGAGGACGATCGACATCAGGGAGTGGGCCGAGAACCCGCCGCCGTCCCCGCCCAGCACGAGCGCCGCCAGCAGCGGTGTCAGCACAATGCCGACCAGGCTGGAGAAGGAGCCCGCGCAGATCGCCGCCGCGACGTTGCCGCGCGCCATGGAGGTGAAGGCGATCGAGGACTGGACGGTGGAGGGGACCAGGCAGAGGAAGAGCAGGCCGGTGTAGAGGGGCTGCGTCAGGACGTACGGGACGAGACCGCGGGCGGCCAGACCCAGCAGCGGGAAGATCACGAACGTACAGGCCAGGACCGCCAGGTGCAGCCGCCAGCTGCGCATCCCGGCGAGCGCTTCGCGGGTGGAGAGCCGGGCGCCGTAGAGGAAGAAGAGCAGCGCGACGGCGGCGGTGGACGCGTCGTCGGCGACGGCGGCGGCCGTGCCGCGGGCAGGCAGCAGCGCCGCGAGGCCGACGGTGCCGACGAGGGCCAGGATGAACCCGTCCACGGGGAGCCAGGAGGGGAGCTTGAGCTGAGGGGGGCGCATGTTCTCTCTTCGACGGTCGGTGCTGGCGGTGTGGACGGTTCAGCTGGTGTGCTCGGTGCCGGTGGGGTGGACGGTGCCCTCTCCAGCCTGCCTGGCCCCGCGGCCATCGGGAACCCCGCTCACCGTGGTGACTGCTATCACGGTTCGTGATGAAGGGCGGTAGGCTGATGCGATGTTCGACCCGGTGCAGTTGCGTACGTTCCTCGCGGTGGCCCAGACGCTGAGCTTCACCCAGGCCGCGCACCGTCTCGGCGTGCGGCAGTCCACCGTCAGCCAGCACGTGCGCAAGCTGGAGGAGGCGGCCGGGCGGCGGCTGTTCGCCCGGGACACCCACGCCGTGGACCTGACCGAGGACGGCGAGGCGATGCTCGGCTTCGCGCGCACGATCCTGGAGGCCAACGAGCGGGCCACGGGCTTCTTCACGGGGACGCGGCTGCGCGGCCGGCTGCGGTTCGGCGCCTCGGAGGACTTCGTACTGACCCGGATGCCGGAGGTGCTGGAGGAGTTCCGGCGCGATCACCCCGAGGTGGACCTGGAGCTGACGGTCGAGCTGTCCGGGACGCTGCACGAACTCCTGGCGGCCGGCCGCCTCGACCTCGTCCTGGCCAAACGCCGTCCCGGCCCGGCGCGCGGCCGGCCGGCGGCGCCGACCGGCCGGCTCGTCTGGCGGGACCGCCTCGTCTGGATCGGCACCGACCGGCTGCGGCTGGACGCGCGGCGGCCGGTCCCGCTGGTGGTGTTCCCGCCGCCCGCGGTGACCCGGGCCCGCGCGCTGGAGGCGCTGGAGCGGCAGGGCCGCGACTGGCGCATCGCCTGTACGAGCGGCAGCCTGAACGGCCTGATCGCGGCCACCCGGGCCGGGCTGGGCGTGATGGCGCACAGCCTCGGCATGATCCCGCCCGGCCTGGTCCGGATGCCGTCCCGGGCCGGGCTGCCGGACCTCGGCGGGGTGGACTTCGTCCTGCTGTACGGCGACGAGCGGAACGGCGCGGCCAGGGGCCCGGCGGACGCCCTGGCCGACGCGATACTGGCCGGCGGCGACCGGTTGCAGCTGCCGTAGGACGGACGGCGCCCTGGGTCCCGGCCCGTGCGGCATCGGGGCCCTCGGCGACGTGGAGTCCCCCCGCCGGCCGTCCCCGGCGCCCCGGTTCGAGCCGTTCGGAGAGATTCGGTGCAGATCCGGTCCCGGCGTCGTGATCGTTCGGCGGGTGTCGCCACCACCGATGTCCGGGCTTCTCCGGAGTAGCCCGTTTTCGCCGCATGACCAGGGACTATGCCATCCGTCCGCCGGCGGAGGACGCCCCTCCCGCGGGCCGTCCTGTTGGGGTACGGTCGCGGCCCTGTGAGAAGCACCACGAGGAGCTGGGTCATTGCGCGAGTTCACCGTCCCACCTTTGGCGACGGCGCCCCGCGTCGGCGGGTTGGCGGACGCTGTATTCGATCATGCCGACTCGGATCCCGGCCGGGTCGCGCTGGCACGCAAGGACGCCGCCGGAGTGTGGCGGGACGTGACCTCGGCGCAGTTCCGCGACGAGGTGCTGGCCCTGGCCAAGGGTCTGCTCGCGCAGGGCGTCCGCTTCGGCGACCGGGTCGGCATCATGTCCCGCACCCGCTACGAGTGGACGCTCTTCGACTTCGCCCTGTGGTCCGTGGGCGCCCAGTCCGTACCGCTGTACCCGACCTCGTCCGCCGAGCAGGTCTACTGGATGCTGCACGACGCGGGGGTCACCGCCTGCATGGTCGAGCACGAGGACCACGCGATGACCGTCGGCTCGGTCATCGACCGGCTGCCGCAGCTGCGCCGGCTGTGGCAGCTGGACGCCGACCCGGTGGCCGAGCTGACGGCGGCGGGCGCGCACCTGGAGGACGACGTGGTGCACCGCCACCGCATGGCCGTCACCCCGGACGCGACCGCCACGGTCATCTACACCTCCGGCACCACCGGCCGTCCCAAGGGCTGTGTGATCAGCCACGCCAACTTCATGGCCGAGGCCGACAACGTCGTCCGGCGCTACGAGACGGTCTTCCACTCCAAGCCCGGTGACGAGGCGTCCACCCTGCTGTTCCTGCCGCTCGCCCACGTCTTCGGTCGGATGGTGCAGGTCGCGGCGGTACGCGGCCGGGTCAAGCTCGGCCACCAGCCCGAGCTGGCCGCCGCCGCCCTGCTCCCCGACCTCCAGTCGTTCCGGCCCAGCTTCATCCTGGCCGTGCCGTACATCTTCGAGAAGGTCTTCGCGGCGGCCCGGCGCCGGGCGGAGGCGGAGGGCCGGCTCGGCCCGTTCGAGAAGGCGGTCGAGGTGGCGGTGCGCTACGCGGAGGCGCTGGAGCACAAGGCGTTCGGCACCGCGTCCGGCCCCGGCGCACCACTGCGCATGCAGCACCAGGTCTTCGACAAGCTGGTCTACAGCAAGGTGCGGGAGGCGATGGGCGGCCGGGTGCGGCACGCCATGTCGGGCGGCTCCGCGATGGAGCGCCGGCTCGGCCTGTTCTTCGCCGGCGCCGGCGTGACGATCTACGAGGGGTACGGCCTGACGGAGTCCACCGCCGCCGCCACCGCCAACCCGCCCGAGCGCACCCGCTTCGGCACGGTCGGCTCCCCCGTCCCCGGAACGACCGTGCACATCGCCGAGGACGGCGAGATCTGGCTGCACGGCGGCCAGATCTTCCAGGGCTACCTGAACAACCCCAGGGCCACCGACGCCGTGCTGCACGACGGCTGGCTGGCCACCGGCGACCTCGGCGCGCTCGACGAGGACGGCTACCTGACGATCACCGGGCGGAAGAAGGAAATCCTCGTCACCTCCGGTGGCAAGACGCTCTCCCCTGTCGTCCTGGAGGAGCGGGTACGGGCCCACCCCCTGGTCGCCCAGTGCATCGTCGTCGGCAACGACCGCCCGTACGTGGCCGCGCTGGTGACGCTGGACCCGGAGGCGGTCGCGCACTGGCTCGCCATGCGCGGCAAGCCGGAGCTGCCGCCGACGGACCTGGTGCACGACCCGGACCTGGAGACCGAGATCCGGCGGGCCGTCGTCGCCGCGAACACGCTGGTCTCGCAGGCCGAGTCGATCCGTACGTTCCGGATACTGGCGCACCAGTTCAGCGAGGAGCACGGCCTGCTGACGCCCTCGCTCAAGCTGAAGCGCAAGGCCATCGAGGCGGCGTACGCGACGGAGGTGGACGCGCTGTACCGGACGTGAGGGGGCGGCCGGTGCGTGCGCGGGCCGGTCCTGCCCGAGCTGGACGAGGCGATCTTCTGAAGAGCGGCCCGTACGCGCACGCGCCGGCCGCTCCCCCGCACGGCGGAGGGGGTTCATCCCCCGGCCGGAGGCGCCGTCCGCGAGCCGCCGGAAGGCTCGTGGTCATGAACACCGACAAGCGCACGGACCGCCAGGTCCTCCTGGGCCGCGTCGCCGTCGCGGCCTGCGCCCCGTACCTCCTCCTCAAGCTGCTGTGGGTGCTGGGCTCCGACATCGGCGTCGTGGACCTGGGGGGAATCGGCCGGGGCACGTGGATCGCGGCCAACGTCGTCACCTTCCTGATGGACGCCATCGCCGCGGCCGTCGCGTACACGCTCACCCGCCCGGCGGGGCTGCGCGCCCCCGCCTGGCTGCTCGCGCTGCCGCTGTGGATGGCGTCCGGGCTGCTCGCGCCCCTGATGATCGCCGTACCGGCGGGTTCCGCGGTCGCCGCCGTCACCGGGGCGGCGAACCCGATGACGGCCGGCGACTTCCTCCGGCCGTGGGTCTTCGTCCTCGTCTACGGCGCGTTCATCGTGGAGGGCATCGCCCTGCTGGGCGCCTTCACGGGGTACGCGCACCGGCGGTGGGGCGCGCTGCTGCGCCGGCCGCTGGCGTCCGTCCCCGCGCCCGGCGCCGGGGTGCGCGCGGCGCGGCGGCTGCTGGGCGTGCCCGCGGCGCTGCTCCTCGCCGTCATCGGCACCGTCGACGTGCTGTGGGGACTGGGCATGCCGTCGGGCGCCGGGGCGGCGGGCCTGCCAGCCCGTACCGCCGTCACGGCCACCTCCGACGTCGTGCAGGGCCTGCTGTCGCTCGCCGGCGCGGCCGGGCTGGCCGCCCTCCTCTTCCCCCACCGCGGCCCCTGGTGCCGCCTGCGGACGCGAGTACCGCTCGCCTTGGCCTGGCTGGGTTCGGCGACGGTGTTCGCGTGGGGCGGCACCCTGTGGCTGTCGTGGACCACGGCCGACGCCCTGACCGGCGGGAGCACGGCCCCGGCCCGCGGCGTGCCCGGCCTGGTGGGCGTGCTGGAGCTGGTCGCGGGACTGGTGGTGCTCTGCCTGGGCGTCCTGACCCTGGCGGCGGAAACGTCGTCGGACACGTTGGACACGTCGTCGGACACGTCGCCGGAAATCGCTTCGGGATGCACGGGAATGCTCCGTACCGGATGATCGTTGACGTTGGAGAACATGTACGTCGACCTAAGGATCGAATCCCTCGTGAGCAAGGTCCCCCACATCACCCTCAACAACGGCGTCGCCATGCCGCAGCTCGGGTTCGGCGTCTGGCAGGTGCCGGACGACGAGGCCTTCACGGCCGTCGGCACCGCCCTGGAAGCCGGGTACCGCAGCATCGACACCGCCGCGATCTACGGCAACGAGGAGGGCACGGGGAAGGCGCTCGCCGCCTCCGGCATCGCCCGTGACGAGCTGTTCGTGACGACGAAGCTGTGGAACGACGCGCAGGGGTACGACTCCACCCTGCGCGCCTTCGACGCCTCGCTGGACAAGCTCGGGCTGGAGTACGTCGACCTGTACCTGATCCACTGGCCGCTGCCCGCCAAGGGCACGTTCGTGGACACGTACCGGGCGTTCGAGAAGATCTACGAGGAGGGCCGCGCCAAGGCGATCGGCGTCTCCAACTTCCAGCCCGCCCACCTGGAGCGTCTGCTGGGCGAGACCTCGGTCGTCCCCGCGGTCAACCAGATCGAGCTGCACCCGCAGTTCCAGCAGTCCGAGGCCCGCGCCTTCCACGCGCGGCACGGCATCGCGACCGAGGCCTGGTCGCCGCTGGGCCAGGGCAAGGACCTCCTGAAGGACGCGACCGTCACGGCCCTCGCCGAGAAGTACGGCCGTACCCCCGCGCAGATCGTGCTCCGCTGGCACCTCCAGCTCGGCAACGTCGTCATCCCGAAGTCCGTGACCCCGTCGCGGATCAAGGAGAACATCGACGTCTTCGGCTTCGAGCTGGACGACGCCGACATGGCGGCGCTCGCGGCCCTCGACTCGGGCACGCGCCTGGGTCCGGACCCGGACACGCTCAACAGCTGAGGTCCCGGGCGTCCGATCTCTGCGGACGCCTCCTCTCCCGCGGCGCCGCCGGCTCTCTTCCCCGGGCCGGCGGCGCCGCCGCGTCTTCTCCCTCCGCTTCGTCCCAGCTGACGGCCGGTTTCCCGGTTTCCCTCCGTGTCCGGGGGTCGGGAAACCCCTTGGCCCCGGCGCTGAACAGGACGAATGTCCTGAGTGCCGGTCCGGGCAGTCGGCCGGGCCGGCACCGGAAAACCCTTAACGGAGGAGAACCGCATGTTCCGCATCCCTCGCGCCGCCGCCGCACTCGCGGCCACCGCGGCCGTGTTCGCACTCGCCGGCAGCACGGTGGCCACCGCCGCCACCGGCTCCGCCCCCGCCCAGCGGACCGCGGCGCCCGCGGCCAAGGCCGTCGTGTGCACGGTCAACGACAACGGCGTCAACTACCGCGGCGGCCCCGGCACCAACTACCCGGTCCTGGGCCAGGTGAACAGGGGCCAGAAGATGAACGCGAGGGGCCGCGAAGGCTCCTGGATCATGGGTGACCTCTGGGGCGGCCGTACCGGCGTGTGGATCCACGTCGCCTACCTGGACTGCTGAGACCCGGCTCGCCGGCCCGGTCCACGCCCGCGCTCCGGGCCGGCGAGCTGATCACACGGCGGGGTGGTGGAAGGGTTTCCCGGCCCGGGAGGGCCACCACCCCGCCCGGCACCGGCCGACCGCCGCACGGCCACGACCGCACACGCACGCGAGCACACAACGGGGGCGTGCGACGACAGCGGCCGTGGCCGCCGGGGGGCGGCGACCGGCCGGCACCGGCATCGGACCCGCCACCTCCCAGGGCGGGCCGGGCACTCAGCGCAGGGCGTACCCCCCGTCCGGGTAGAGGGTCGAGCCGGTCATGTACCCGTTGGTGAAGAGGAAGAGCACGGCTTCGGCGACCTCCCCCTCCGTACCGAGACGACCGAGCAGGGCATCACCGCGGTACTGCGCGGCGGCCGGTTCCCGGACGTCGGCGGGGCGAGCGGCCCAGAGACTGCCGTCGATCATGCCGGGCGCCACGACGTTGACCCGCACGGGAGCAAGCTCAACGGCCAGCCCGCGCCCGAGGCCCTCGATCGCGGCGTTGCACGCGACGTAGGCGGGCGCGACACCGGCCGGGCGCACGCTCGCGGCACCGGACATCAGAACGACGGAGCCGTCCGCGGACAGCCGGGGCGCGGCGTGCCGGACCGCGTGGTACTGCCCCCAGAACTTGGACGTGAACGGGCTCTCCGCGTCCTCGTCGGACAGCTCGCGCATCGGGCCGGTCCGATAGGAGGCGGCGGGGGTGAAGAGGTGGTCGATGCGGTCGATGTCCGTGAAGAAGGCGGCGATGGACTGTTTGTCGGTGTTGTCGACGGTGCGCCACCGGGCCGCCGGGCCCAGTTCCCGGGCGGCCTCGGCGAGCCGCTCCTCGTTGCGGCCGCCGAGGACGACGGAGGCTCCGGCGGCGACGGAACGGCGGGCCACTTCCAGGCCGATGCCGGAGGAGCCGCCGATGACGACCACGGTGCGGTCGGCGAGCCGGTCGTACGGGGGCGGGGTGGCGCTCATGCGGTGCGGATCCCTTCGGCGGGGAGATCGTCTCGGCTGAGAGATCATCCGGTCGTGGTGGTATGAACACCAACCGGAGGCAGGCACCGGTCATTCCGCGGGAGTTGTGCCCGCCCCGTGCGCTCCCGGCCTACGCCGCCCGTGCCGTGTGGAAGGTCTGGGCGGAGAGCCAGAAGAGGTCCGGGCGGTGGGTGATGCCTGATGGGTCGGCGGGGTCGAGGAGGCGGGTGAGGGTGGCGCGGTCCTCCGCGTCGAGGGCGTCGCCGAAGCCCTCGGCGTAGCGGGTCAGTTGTGTGGTGACGTACTCGCGCTGGGCGGTGTCCAGCGGAGCGGGCAGGTCCAGCAGGAAGCTGCGGCTGCGCGGGGATTCCAGGCCCGCGGCGGTCAGCATGCCGGGCCAGTCCTCGACGGCCTCCCGGGCGCCGGGCAGGGCCGCGCGCATCTGGACGAACCAGTCCTCGTGCACCGCGTTGAGACGGGCCTGGAAGCCGGGGCGGCCGATGCCGAAGTCGCGGGGCAGCATCCGGGCCGGGAGGCCGCCCTCGGACACGGCGAGCAGACCGCGCGGGCGCAGCCGGCCGGCCAGGGCGGTCACCGCCGCCGCCTGGTCGCCGACGTGGTGCAGGGCCTTGCTGGACCAGATGAGGTCCGCGTCGCCGATGCCGTCGATGCCGTCCGGCAGCTCGGCGACGCGGGTGTCGAACCGGTCGCCGAGGCCGAGGCGGGCGGCGCGGTTCCGGGCGCGTTCCAGGAGCGCCTCGGTCGGGTCCACCGCCACGACCTCGGCCTGCGGGAAGGCCAGGGCGAGCAGGCAGCTGGTGACGCCGGGGCCGCTGCCGACGTCGAGCACCCGGCGTACCGCGTCGGGGCCGGGGCCGGACGGCTCCGCCAGCAGGTCCCGCAGCCAGGCGATGGCCTGTTCGAGCAGCGGCGTCTGGAACTCCGCCTCGCCTTCGAGGTGGGCGGCGAGCGCGTCCCAGTCCATGACCGCGCTGTCGTGGTGGTGATGGTGGTGGCCCTGGCCGGCCTGCGCACCGTGCTGGTGATCGTGGGCGGCGGCCGGGGCGGTGGCGCCGTGGTGGTGGTCCGTCATAGGGCCGAGGGTGCGACAGGGCGCGCCGGAGCGCAAGCTTTGTTGCCGGTCCGGCAAGGCCCCCCGCGTCCCGGCCGGTGGGCGGCCCACCGTAAGGTCTGGTCCGTGGGAACTCCAGGATGGATGCCGCCGACCGAGACGGAACGGCGGCTGTGTGAGGCCGGCGCACGGGGCGACTGGGAAGGCCAGGTCGCGGCAGTGGCCGGCGAGGACCTGTATCTGGTGGTGCCCCAGCAGGGCCAGGACCCGCTGCCGGTCTACGAGGACCCGGCCGTGGGCGGCACGTGCATCCCGGTGACCACCCGCGGCATGCTGCCGCCCTGGCACCCCCAGCAGCTCTTCGACCGGGTCTCGGTCGAGGAACTGGCGCAGGACTGGCCGAACGACAAGTGGCTGCTGGCGGTCAACCCGGGGACGCCGTGTGCCGCGTACCTGCCGGCCACCGCCGCGCACCGCGCCACCTGGGCACGGGTCCGCGCCCAGTACGGCGTCCGGCCCGGCGGGCTGCTCAGCACCCACTTCGGCGGGCCGCTGCACGGTCCGCTCGCCCAGGGCCTCGCCTGCGGCGCACCGGTCGCGGTGCACCACAGCGTGCCGTGGAACGAGCTGGGCACCGCCTTCCTCGACTACGCAACCGACGCCCAACTGCTGCGCGAGCAGTGGTCGGTGGTCGATCCGCCGTCCTGGCAGCAGCGCCTCGACCAGCTGCTCGGCGCGCAGTTCGTGCCCGCCGAGACGGAGGCCGCGCTGCGCGCCCGGGACGGTGGCACGGAAGGCGGAACCGAGGCCGTGCCCGCGGCGGAAGCCGGTGCCGAGGGTGGGAAGAAAGCGGCCGAGGCGGGTTCCGGGCAGGTGCCGGAGCTGGTGACGAAGTACGAGGAGCGGTTCCGCGCGGACGGGCTGCTGCCCGCCGACGGGCAGGTGAAGTCGCTCGTCGCCCTGGATTACGCGCACGCCGTCGCCCTCGTCCGCTGGGGCCTGGGCGCCCGCTTCTGCACGCCGCCGCAGGCCGAGCAGGCCGTACTGCGCGCCGGGGAGCTGGCGCGGGCCGCGTACGGCTCGTGGCAGGAGTTCTCGGCCGGATACGCGCTGGGCCGGGCGCTGGCCTTCGACAACGGCTGGTTCGGTACGGCGTACCAGGAGGCCGTGCACATCCACCGTGTCCTCACCCAGGACCCGGCCTCTCCGTGGGTGGGCCTGCCGTTCTCCTGACGGCGTACGGCAGCGGGTCCATGCCGCTGCCGTACGGGGTCGCCCGTCGCCGCGTCAGGTGATGTCCGTGACCGTCACCGTCACGGTGACCGTCGGCGCGGCTTCGCCCGCCTCCCGCAGCGCCTCCCGTACCACCGCCGTGACGCGTGGCCGGACCGCGCGGGTCACGTCCAGGGCCCGGTGGCCGCGCCGCACCGCCAGATGGACGCGGATCCGCCACTGGCCGGGTCCGGGCCCGCGCTCGGCGCGCACCCCGGCGACGCGGCTGTTCCGCAGCGCGGGGGCGGCCGGTGTGGCGGGGGCGGCCGGAGCGGCGGATCCGGCGGTGCCGGTGCGCGGCGGCCGTTTGGTCACCGTTCCGCGCAGGAGTTCGCCCCAGCCGGGCCGGAGGAAGGCGACGCCGGGCGTGTCCTTGGCGGCTCCGGCCGCGGCCCGCAGGACCGCCCCGTGCAGCTCGGCTTCGCCGTTCACGACGTGCTCCTCTCCCCGGTGCCCCCGGTGCCCCCGGCGCCCCCGGCCTCCCCGGCGCTCCCAGCTTCCGGATCGCCGCCGGTGTCGCTCTCGACGAGGTCGAGGACGGTGACGTCGACCTCCTCGACGGTCAGGCCGACGCCGTCCCGCGCCGCCGCGCGGACCCGTTCACGCACCCGGTCGGCCAGGTCGGGCAGCGGCCACTCGTACCCGGCGACCAGTTCCAGCGCCACCTTCATCGGCCCTTCCGGCGCGAGCAGCGTGACGCGGCAGCTGCCCGCCTGGACGCCCGGCAGCGTCTCGGCCGCGGCGCGGAAGGTCTTGGCCGCCGCCGCTTCGGTGATCCACGCGTCGTCCTCCGGCTCGCCCAGCGGCAGCGTCCGCCCCGGCCGGAGTTCGGTTCTGACCAGATCCATCACCCGGGCGGTGAAGCGTTCGGCGTCCCGGTCGTCCGCGTCCCGTTCGGCGGCCCTGGCGGCCTGCCGGGCCTCGCGTACGTAACTGTCCAGCACGCCGAGACCGGCCAGCGCCTCCTGGCAGTACGGGCACTGGGCGGTGTGCGGATCGGGGGCGGTGCGCGGATCGGGGCCGGGACCGGTGCGCGGACCGGTCCCAGGGCCGGTGCGCGGTGCCGCGCCCTCGCCCCCGGCGGCGGACTCGTTCTCCTCCCACACGGACGACAGCGTGCGGCCGCACGGCAGGGTCGGGTCGTCGTGGTCACCTAGCGCCATGCGCCCATCGCCTCCGTCAGATAGCGGCGTGCTCGGAAGACCCTGCCACGGACCGCCTGGAGGCTGATGCCCACCACGTCGGCGATGTCCTCGTACGGCAGGCCGTGCAGTTCGCGCAGCACCCAGCAGGCGCGCTGCTCCGGGGTGAGTCCGTCCATCGCCCGCATCAGCGCCTCGACGGCGGCGGTCGACTCGGCCGCCCGTACCGGTGAGGACGCGTGCTCGGGCGCGGTCGGCTCCGGCACCGAGCCGAGGTCCTGGGTCGGTCTGCGGGCCCGCAGCAGGTTCAGACAGCGATTGGTGACGATGCGGTACATCCACGTCGCGAACGCGGCGTCACCGCGGAATTCCGGGATCCGGCGCCAGGCGCTCACGAAGGCGTCCTGTACGGCGTCCTCCGCGTCGGCGCGGCTGCCGAGCAGCCGGGTCGCGAGGCGCAGCAGCTGGGCACTGTGCCGGCGTACGAGCACCTCGAAAGCCCCCTCGTCCCCCTCCCCGGCACGCACGGCCAGCAGGGCGTCACTGGGTTCGGGCACTCACCGGCTCCTTCCTCGCCTGTTCCTCCGGCCACGGGGCCCGCTCTCCTCCCTCCGGTCCCGGCCGCGTGTTCCCGCTCCTGGTCATAGCCCCGTACACCCCGTCGGACACCTGCCGGCGCGAAACGTCACGCGGACACCGGACCCGGCCGGCGGACGGGGCGCTGCCGCACCGTGCCGCCCACCGCGCGACGGAGCGCCTCCCACACGCTTGTACGCTGCGGAAACGGGCAGACGGAACGGGCCGGGCGCGTCGCCCGGCCCGGCAGCGGGGAGAGGACGGACACACGATGAGCGGGAGCGGTACCGACCGCCGGCCACTGCGGGCGCTGCTCACCACCGGAGCCGGCCGGCCGCGCGAACGGAGCGCGGCGGCGCTGCCGAGCTGGTCCCGGATGCGGACCGCGGCCCGCCGTACCCCGGTCTCGATCTGGAACGACGACGTGTCGGACTGGGCGGCCAGCCTGACGTACTACTCGGTGCTGGCCCTGCTGCCGTCCGTGATCGTCACCATCTCGCTCGTCGGCCTGGCCAACCCCGCGTCCACCGAGGAGCTGATCAACCACATCAGCTCGATCGCCCCGGCCGGGTCGGGCCCGACCGTCCGCCGGGCGCTGGTGGCCATGGCCCACCAGCGGACCGCCGCATGGCTGCTCGTGGGCGGCGCGACGGTCAGCGCCCTGTGGTCCTCGTGCAGCTATCTGGCGGTGTTCCGGCGGGCCCTGCACGCCATGTACCGGGTGCAGGACGACCGGCCGCCGTGGCGCAAGGCGCCGCGCATCCTGGCGACGGCGCTGCTGCTGATGGCGCTGCTGATCAGCAGCGCGGTGGCCCTGCTGGTCAGCGGGCCGATAGCGCGCGCCGCCGCACGGTGGCTCGGGCTGGGCGAAGCGAACGGGGCGATGTGGGACCTGTTGCAGTGGCCGCTGCTGTTGCTGGTGGCGGTCGTACTGGTCATGGTGCTCTTCCGTACGGGGCCCTCCCGCGCACGCGGGCGGCGGGCGGTGCCCGGCGGAGTGGTGGCGGTGCTGCTGTGGCTGGTCGCCTCGGCGGGCTTCACGTTCTACGCGTCCTACGTCGGCACGTTCAACCGGCTCTACGGGGCGCTCGCCGGACCCGTGGTCTTCCTGATATGGCTGTGGTTCTCGCATCTGTCCCTGCTGAGCGGCGCCCAGTTCAACGCCGAGCTGGCCCGTATGGAGAACGCGGAGCGGGGCGCGAGCGGCGGTACGGACAGCGGCGCGGGCGGCCGTACGGACAGCGGCACGGGGAGCGACACCACTGCGGACGCGGGCCAGGACGGCAGCACCGCCACGGGTCCGGGCCAGGACACTGCCACGGGCGCGGGCCCGGACGCCGCCGCGCGCAAGAACGCCTGAACCTGTCCGCTCAGCGTGCCCCGTGGCCGGTGGCGATCTCCTCGATCCGGTGCGCCAGGGTGAAGTCGAGTGCCGTGACCGCGTTGCCGGCGCTGTGGGTGTTCACGGCGACGGTGAGCGTGTTGTAGCCGAGGGTCAGTTCGGAGTGGTGGTTCAGCTCCTCCTGGAGCTGGGCCACGTGCACCACCATCGCGGCGGCCGGCAGGTGCCGGTCGAAGCTGTACGTACGGGTCAGCCGGCCGTCCGCCACCGACCAGCCGGGCAACTCCGCGAGACGGTCCTCGATCTCCTTGTCCGTCAGCGGGTCCACCTGGGCATCCATCTCGCTCCGCCTCTCCGTTGCCGCGCATGGTCTGACACACCGCCCGCACCACCGGGCCGCCCGTGTCCTGTCGATTGCCGCGCTACCGGTCGATACCAACAGTTGCCGTCGATTCCAGCAGTCGCAGTCGATTCCAGCAGTCGCAGTCGATTCCAGCAGTCGCAGTCGATTCCAGCAGTCGCAGTCGATTCCAGCAGTTGCCGTCGATTCCAGCAGTCGCAGTCGATTCCAGCAGTTGCCGTCGATTCCAGCAGCTCCAGCGTGGCACGCCGAGGACGCTTTCGCGCCAATGTACGGACGGCCACGCCACGGACTTCCGGGGTACGCGGGCCGCTCCTATGCTCCTGCGCCTGACGAGGCGGCCGTTACCTGGCGTAGTGGGGAGCAACCGTGGGCAACCTGATCCGTATGGACCACGAGGGCACGGACGGTGGCGGAAGCCCGCGGCGGGCGTTCCTGGGGCGGGCCGCGGCGGTGGGCGGCGCGCTCGCCCTCGGGACGGGTGGTGCGGCCGTCGCCGCGCCCGCGCCGGGCGGCGGCCGACGCCGCGCCGCGGGCCGGACCGTGGCCGTCCTGGGCGGCGGCGTGGCCGGTCTGACCGCCGCTCACGAACTGGCCGAACGCGGCTTCCAAGTCACCGTCTACGAGCGCAAACCGGGCGGGCTGGGCGGCAAGGCCCGCAGCATGGACGTATCGGGCAGCGCGCGCGGCGGGCGCAAGCCGCTGCCCGGCGAGCACGGCTTCCGCTTCATCCCCGGCATCTACCACAACCTGCCGGACACCCTGCGCCGCATCCCGTTCCCCGGCAACGCCAACGGCTGCCACGACAACCTCGTCGCCTCCACCGAGGTGCTGTTCGCGCGCACCGGCGGCCGGGAGGACATCCGCATCCCGTTCTCCGTCGTCGGCACTCCCCCGCCCGTGCTGACCCCCGACGCGTTCCTGCGCATGCTGACCGGGCTGCTGGAGACCGCCACCAGCCTGCCGGTCCACGAGATCGCGTACTTCGCCAACCGGCTGCTGGTCTTCCTGACCAGCTGCGACCGGCGCCGGCTGGACGTCTGGGAGCACACGCCGTGGTGGCGGTTCGTCCGGGCCGCGTCGATGTCCGCCGACTACCAGCGGCTGCTGGCCGTCGGCCTGACCCGCAACATCGTCGCGACCAAGGCCGAGATCGCCTCCACCCGGACCGTCGCGACCTGCGCCGAGGCGTTCGTCTTCAACCTGCTGGGCCGGGGCGCGGACGGGCAGCCCGACCGGGTGCTGAACCTGCCCACCAACGAGGCGTGGATCGATCCGTGGGTGCGGCATCTGCGGTCGTTGGGCGTGACGTTCCGCGTCGGCTGGTCCGTACGGGACCTGCGGCTCGCGGGCGGCCGGATCGCGGAGGCGGTCGTCACCGACCCGCAGGGCGCGCGGCAGTCGGTCGTCGCCGACCACTTCGTCCAGGCGATGCCGGTCGAGCACGCCCGGACGACCTGGAACACCGCCGTCCGGGCCGCCGACCCCCAACTGGCGCGCTGCGACAAGCTGGCGACGGACTGGATGACCGGCATCCAGTTCTACCTGACCGAGCCGACGCCCATCATCCACGGGCACATCAACCACATCGACTCACCGTGGTCGCTGACCGCCGTCGGTCAAGCGCAGTACTGGAAAAACCGCGACTTCCCGGCCGACTACGGGGACGGGTCGGCCGCCGACTGCCTGTCCGTGGACATCTCGGAGTGGGACCAGCCGGGCATCCTGTACGGGAAGACGGCCAAGCAGTGCACCCGCGAGGAGGTCGCGCGGGAGGTGTGGGCGCAGATGAAGGCCGGCCTCAACGACACCGGCAAGACCGTGCTGCGCGACGCGACGCTGCACTCCTGGTTCCTGGACCCGGCCGTCGACGGGCTCGGCACGCCGCATCCCACCAACGACGAGCAGTTGCTCATCCACCCGACCGGTTCCTGGTTCCACCGGCCCACGTCCCGTACGGCGATCCCCAATCTCTTCCTCGCCGGTGACTACGTGGCCGTGGACATCGACCTGGCCACGATGGAGGGCGCCAACGCGTCCGCGCGGCAGGCCGTGAACGCGCTGCTGGACGCGGCCGGTTCCGGTGCCGAGCGGTGCCGGGTCACCCCTCTGTACCGCGCCCCGGAGTTCGCGGCACTGAAGCGACACGACGAGACGCGCCACCGGCTGGGCCTGCGCAACGCCTTCGACTTGGGGTGAGACACCGCCGAGGACACCGACCGCACCCTGACCCCCTGCCGGCCCGGCTCACCGCAGACAGCGCCGCCGCCGACCGCCGCGCCACGGCCCCGGCCCTGCCCGCCCGCATCCCTCTGCTGCGGGTGCGATGCACTGGACACGGCAGAAACGATGGGCCCGGGCATATCGGCTAAAGCACAGACAGAAAGTCCGATCCGGCAGGGTCTTGTTCGCCGGTACAGAGGTTGACTGGGCTCAGCCCCTGGAGGAGGCGTCTTTGACTGGTGTCCTCACGCACTGCCTGCTCTCGGCCCTGCCGGATTCCGGCGACGGGTGAGGAGGAACGCCACCCCGAGGCGATGTGGCACCTGCCGTGACAGGCAGCGGGTGGAGCCGACCGTGTCTCGATCGGGCGTCTGTCCGTCTGCGGTGAAGGGTGGGTATGGACACGCCCCTCGTACTCGCCGCCCACGCGCCCGTCCTGACCATCGACACCACTACCAGATCCCGCCCGGCCGGATGACAGGTGCCCGATTTCCCGCGCCC
This sequence comes from Streptomyces sp. NPDC018019, assembly GCF_044327805.1. Lineage (NCBI taxonomy): Bacteria > Bacillati > Actinomycetota > Actinomycetes > Kitasatosporales > Streptomycetaceae > Streptomyces > Streptomyces sp. NPDC018019. Next base: position 128,844 of record NZ_JBIRGD010000013.1, read on the forward strand.
GCACCGAGGCCATCGCCAAGCTCCGGCGGCACCAGCACCCCACCGTGCCCCGGAGGAATCGTGGACATCCGATCCGCGCAGAAACACACCTGGGAAACAAGATCGAGAAGGGGTTCAATACCACCGACGTGCCATTGGAGGTGGCCCTGCTCGTCAGCGAAGTCGGCGAAGCCTTCACCGCCTGACGCAAGAACCGAGCCGCCCTCGGCGGGGAACTGGCCGACATCGCCCTCCACACCTCGGCCCTCGCCCAGATGAACGGCCGTGACCTGCACGCCGAACTCCAGCACAAGGTCACCAAGAACCGCGGGCGTGTCTACACCCGAAACGAACACGGGGTCCCCATCCGAGTCCGCGAACACACACCGCCGGCTCAAGGCGCTGACGGGTAACGGCCTCACCACCGTCTAACCCAGTTCATTGGGATGGCGAGTCAGTCCTTGGTTCCGCGGCGGCAACAATCGCTCAGATGAGCCTTCTAGCAGGGCGAAGCACTCACTGAAATTCGGTAAGGACGGCCTTGACCGCCCTCTTCCGCAGTGTGGCTTCGGCGGCTGCTTCGATGTCGGTGAAGCGGAATTCGGTGATGAGTTTCTCCAGCGGGAGCCGGCCCTTCCGATAGAGGTCGATCAGTTGCGGAATGGTGCGGGCCGGTACGGCGTCGCCTTCGGTCACGCCCCGGATCGTGATGCCCTTCGTCATGACCGGCATGGTGTCGAACTCGGCTTTCCCGATTCCGACCAGGGCGAGCGTGCCACGCTTGCGCAGGGCTGTGATGGCCTGGGACACCACCGTCGACTTGCCAGTCGTGTCCATGGCGCAGTGCGGCCCTCCGCCAGTGAGATCGCGGAGGGCCGACGCCACATCGTCTCCGGTGGTGGGGTCGATTGCCGCCGCGGCGCCGAGTTCCTGGGCAAGCGCGCGGCGCGAGGCGACGGGGTCGATGGCGATGACGGTGCAGTCCTCGGCGGCTGCTGCCATGACGGCGCTGAGCCCGACGCTGCCGGCACCGAAGACAGCCAGAGTGGTGCCCGCTGCCGGACGCAGAACAGTACGTACCGTCCCCACGCCGGTCTGGACGCTGCAACCCAGGGGAGCAGCCACGGCCGCGGGTATGTCCGCAGGGATTTTGACGGTGTTGCTCTCTGTGGTGAGGCAGTGAGAGGCGAAGGCGGACTGGCCGAAGAAGGCGCTGTAGACCGGGCTGCCGTCCGTGTACGAGACGGGGGAGCTGCCGTCCGGGCGGGATCCGCCGGCGTTCAGGGGAGCCGAATGCTCGCAGTAGGCAGGCTCTCCTGTCGCACACTGTTCGCAGACGCTGCAGCTTCGGTAAGTGAGGCACACGGTGTCACCGGGGGCGACGGTGGTCACGGCATGTCCCACTGCCTCGACGACACCGGTGCCCTCGTGGCCGAAGACCATGGGCAGACGCCCCGTCGGCCAGACCTGCCGCATGCTGAGGTCGGTGTGGCAGATGCCTGAGGCGGTGATCCGCACCAGGATCTCGTCCGGCTTCGGCTCCTCAAGGTCGACCTCGTGGACGGCGAAGGGGCCGCCGGGGGTCTCCACCAGTGCTGCCTGTATACGCATGCGTCTTCCTAGTGTGTTGTCCGCCGGGCGGTGTTGCCGTCCCGGCGGCTGGGCGGGTGTCTGTCCTGGAGTGTGGTGTCCGTGGGGTGAGGCTGGGCGTTTCAGGGACGTTCGAGGATGGAGGAGAAGTGGTGGCCGTTGTCCAGGGGGTTCTTGACGTTCATGCACGCCGGGAACCTTGCCCGAGACGTCGAGGCCAGCCATGCCGACGACTACGACGCGGCCGACCGCATCCGGTCCTGGCGCGTCGGGCCACCGGCCCGTAGCCGCAACCGGCCTTGTCGAACGTGCGGCCTGGAGTGGCTCCCCAGCCCCGCCCGCGGCCTCGCGCACGAGGCTTTGCCGTGTCCGGACGGGTGACGCCCCGTTGAAAGCCGGGACCGCGCTGACGGCGGAGAACGCCAGGCCGGAATGAGACTGGCAGGGCCGTCGGTGGTCTCGCATCCTGGGCCCCACCCACACTCCTTCGGAAGAGGGCCCTCATGAGAAAAGCAACCACACGCCGAAGAGCGGCCGCAACTGTCGTAGCAGTTGGGCTGTCCGTCATACCTTTCACGGCTCCGGCACAAGCCGCCGATGCGGACCGTGCAGAGCACTGCGTCATCGTCATCGACAAACTCCGGCCGGGGCAGAGCGCATCGCGGGTGCTCTCCCGCACCTGCACCACCGGCACCGCACCGGTCCTGACGAAATCCGCCGCGCGCAGCACGCTGCTGATGACGTGGTACGCGGACATCAACTACGGCGGCGCCAGCACCCAGATCCGGGGCAACGCCGGCCCCTGTGACAGCCAAGGCTACGGGTTCGCCTATGTCGGCGACGCCTGGAACGACCGCATCAGCTCGTTCCGTACCTTCAACGGCTGCAACACACAGGAGGGCTACGACCACCGGAATTATGGGGACACGATCTACTACTGCGGCAAGTGCGGCGACGACGGCTCCTTCGAGCCCTGGGTCGGCGCCCAGGCCAACGACCGCATCAGCTCCTGGTGGATCCGCCGAATGTAGGTGTCTGCGGTAGAGCCGTAGGTCCTTGCCCGCGATGGGCACCACGACATGCGGGGCCGTGCCCCTGTCGGCTACCCGACGGGTCCTGTCGGGTAGCCGGATGACCTTGTCGGAGACGTCCGGTCATGCCCTCCCCGGCCGAGATCGCCGCCCGCATCTGGGATGCGGAGCACGGGCCGGCCAAGGCCGAGAAGGCCGTCTCCCACGCCAATGTGCCGGCCACCGCCGCGGCCGCCGTGCCCTGCCCGCACTCCGCCCAGCAGCTGATTCGAACTGACCGACGCCGTGCTCACCACCGCCAAGGACACCACCGGACGGGCGGCCTGGCGCACCGACGCGAAACCTGACGCCGAGGAGGTCGGTGAGGATCTCACCGGTCCGCCCCGGCTCCCCGACGGATGGAGGCTTACGCGGTCAGCCGCTCACGTGGGCGGTGATCAGCGTTCGCCGGTCCCACGCCACTGCCGGACCGGCTGATCTCGGCCCACACCTCGTCGAGGGAGAGGCCGAGGACGTCGGTGATCGCGGCGATGGTCGGGAAGGCGGGGGTGGCCACCCGGCCCGACTCGATCTTCCGAAGCGTCTCCGGCGAGACGCCCGCGTCGAGCGCGACATCGAGCATCGAGCGCTCTCCCCTGGCCAGACGCAGGAGGACACCGAGGCGCTGTCCACGTTCGATCTCTTCGGGGGTGAGCGGCAACCTGACCATGACCCCGATTCTAGTACCGGTATAGTCATCCCGGTATAGTTATTGGAGCGCGAGAAGGACACCGCATGATCGAGATCCTGAACCCCACCCTGCTGGCCCGGGCGAAAGACTCCGGCGCCCTGGTTGCCGACATCCTGCAGACGCTGAAGAGCCGCAGCACGATCGGCACGAACCTGCTGGAGATCGACCGGTGGGCCGAGAAGATGATCGTTGAGGCGGGAGCGCAGTCCTGCTACGTCGACTACGCGCCGTCCTTCGGACGCGGCCCGTTCGGCCACTACATCTGCACGGCCGTAAACGACGCCGTACTCCACGGGCGGCCGTACGACTACACACTGGCCGACGGCGACCTGCTGACGCTCGACCTCGCCGTTTCCCAAGCCGGAGTCGCCGCGGACGCCGCCATCAGCTTCATCGTGGGCGACGCGCGGCCCCCGGAGAGCGTCGCGATGATCGCCGCGACCGAACGCGCGCTGGCCGCGGGGATCGCCGCCGCCAAGCCCGGGGCACGCATCGGCGACATCTCCCATGCCATCGGCACGGTCCTCAGCGAGGCCGGGTACCCGATCAACACCGAGTTCGGAGGCCATGGCATCGGATCGACGATGCACCAGGACCCGCACGTTGCGAACACCGGGCGACCCGGCCGCGGATACAAACTGCGCCCCGGACTGCTGCTGGCACTGGAGCCGTGGGTCATGGCGGACACCGCCGAACTTGTCACCGATGCCGACGGGTGGACGCTCCGGAGCGCGACGGGCTGCCGGACGGCACACAGCGAGCACACGATCGCCATCACCGAGGACGGAGCCGAAATCCTCACGCTGCCGAAGCCGTCACAGCCGTAAGGCGAAACTCTCGCGCCCCTCTTCGCCTTCCGATGAGGCGTATCACGTTACTCGCAGCGCCTTCCGGAGCACGTGACATGCCCGTCGTTGCGTTCATCGCGAGAGTCTCCTTGATGCACAGGTCGATCTTGTCGATGGCTGTCGAGCCGTGGTCCTCCATGGCCTCATCAGCAGGACGTAAGGGCAGCTCCGGGCGGCACCGGTCTTCCGCGGCAGTACGGCTAGAAGGCAGCGTTGGTGGGCCGGGGCGGCCAGGTTCCTTCGGCGGGCTGCTGGAGGCGGGGGAGCAGGAGGTGGCATGGGCGACGGCTTGGTGGAGGTATCCGAGTCGGGGGAGGTGGTGGGCGTGGTGGCGTGCGGGCCGCAGGCCCGTGGTGGTGGCCAGGGGAAGGTGAGGTCGGACAGCAGGTTGCTGAATGTGGCGGACTGCGAGAGGTCAGCGCGGTCGGGAGGCGGAGCGGGACGCCTTTGTCAGGAGTAGTTCGCGTTCGCGTGCGTTGTGGGTCAAGGTCGCCGCCCGCTCGAATTCCTCGCGTGCTTCGGTGGTCCGGCCCAGGCGCTCCAGTAGGTCGCCGCGGACGCTCGGCAGTAAGTGGTAGCTCTTCAGGGCGGGTTCGGCGGTCAGGGCGTCCACCAGTTTCAGGGCGGCGGCGGGGCCTTCGGACATCGAGACGGCGACCGCCCGGTTCAGCTCCACCACCGGGGACGGGGACAGCGCCAGCAGCCGGTCGTAGAGGGTCGCGATGGCGGCCCAGTCGGTGTCCTCGTAGCGCGGCGCCACGGCGTGGCAGGCGGCTATCGCGGCCTGGAGCGAGTACGGGCCGCGGCCCGCGCGGTGCAGGGCTTCCACGCCCCGGCGGACGAGCATGCGGTTCCACCGGGCGCGGTTCTGGTCGGCGAGCAGGACCGGCTCGCCGTCCGGCCCCGTACGGGCGGGGATGCGCGACGCCTGGAACTCCAGCAGCGCGGCCAGGCCGTGCACTTCGGGCTCGTCGGGCATCAGGTTCGCCAGGACGCGGGCCAGGCGCAGCGCGTCCTCGCACAGGGCCGGGCGCACCAGGTCGTCACCGGCGGTCGCGGCGTACCCTTCATTGAAGATCAGGTAGATGACTTCGAGGACGGAGGAGAGGCGGGCCGACCGGTCGGTGCCGTACGGGACCTCGAAAGGGACCCGGGCCCTGGCGAGCGTCCGCTTGGCGCGGACAATCCGCTGCGCCACGGTCGCCTCCGGCACCAGGAAGGCCCGGGCGATCTCCGACGTCGTCAGCCCGCCCAGCAGCCGCAGGGTGAGCGCGATGCGGGCCGGGGCCGCCAGCACGGGATGGCAGGCGGTGAAGATCAGCCGGAGCAGGTCGTCGTCGATGTCCTCGGCGTCCGCCGGCTCGGGCGGCGGCACGTCCTCCAGCGCCCGTCCGACCTCGGCCAGCTTGCGTGCGTACGTCTCCTTGCGGCGTACCAGGTCGATCGCGCGGTGTTTGGCGGTGGCCGTGAGCCAGGCGCCCGGCTTGTCCGGCACGCCCGACTCCGGCCACTGCTCCAACGCGGCGACCAGCGCGTCCTGCGCGATCTCCTCGGCGATGCCCACGTCCCGCACGATGCGGGTGACACCGGCGATGATCCGCGCGGACTCGATCCTGAACACCGTCTCGACCGCGTCGGTCGTGCTTGCCGCCGTATGTGCTGCCGTCACGGCCACCCATCAGAACAGCCGGACGCGGGAGCGGCAAGCACGGCCGGGTCAGCAGTTTTCGTTGATCTCGCGAACCTCGGTGGTGACGGTCCAGTGCTCCTCGTGGGCACGCAGGAAACGGCCGGCCCACTCCAGCGCCTCGGCCTTGTCCTTGGCCTGGAGGAGCAGGTAGCCGCCGACGACCTCCTTGGTCTCGGTGAAGGGGCCGTCGGTCGACGTGACCTTGCCGCCCGACCAGGTGAGCCGGGTGCCCCGGGAGGTCGGGGTCAGCCCGGCGTTGTCCAGCATGACCCCGGCCTTGGTCATCTCCTCCAGCAGCGCGCCCACGCGCTTCTGGAGTTCGGGGCTGGGACCCCCCTCAGGGACGTTCTGCTCGTCGATGCGGATCAGCGTCAGGAAGCGCGGCATGGTGACTCCTCGGTCGTACGGCGGGTACTTTCCCCGCCTCTCACCCCTGCGTCGAACGGGAGACCGCCGGATCGACAGCCCCGCCGGATTTTTTCCGGGAATTCTTTCCGGCGGTGTCGCGCCGTGGCCCGCGGACACCGCACCCTATCCGTATCCGTGCAGGCGTACGGGCGTACGGCATCGGCTACGGTTCCGCCCATGACGACTGCTGCGGTCCCCCCGAAGACGGCGTCCGGAACGGCGGGCGTGGGCGCGCTGTTGCGCGAGTGGCGGCTGCGGCGCCGCGTCAGCCAGCTCGACCTGGCCCTGCGTGCCGACTCCTCCGCCCGGCACATCAGCTTCATCGAGACCGGCCGGGCCCGGCCCAGCCAGGAGATGGTGCTGCGGCTGGCCGAGCACCTCGACGTACCCGTACGGGAGCGCAACGCACTGCTGATCGCGGCCGGTTACGCGCCCGGCTTCCCGGAGACACCGCTGGACGATCCCGCGATGGACGCGCTGCGCACCGGTATGGAGCGGCTGCTGACCGGCTACGAGCCGTTCCCGGCGCTGGTCGTCGACGGTACGTACCACGTCGTCGCCGCGAACCGCGGCATCCGGGCGCTGCTCGCGGGCGTCGGCGGTGAGCTGCTGGAACCGCCGCTGAACGCCATGCGCATCACTTTGCACCCGGCGGGCCTCGCGCCCCGTATCCGGAACTTCCTGGAGTGGCGGGAGCACCTGTTCGCGCAGATGCAGCGGCAGTTGGCGGTGCTGCGCTCCGCGCCGCTGCGAGCGCTGTTCGAGGAGGTGAGCGGCTACCCGCTGCCCGAGGGCGGGCGGGCGACGGCCGGGGACGGCGGCCACGCGCCGTACGCGCTGCCGATGGTGATCGAACACGACGGCCGGGTGCTGTCGTTCATCTCCACGATCGCCACCTTTAACACCCCGATGGACGTGACCGTCTCCGAACTCGCCCTGGAGACCTTCCTCCCGGCGGACCGGGAGACGGCCGACCACCTGCGGACCTGGCTGCCGTAGGCCCGCCCCCGGGGTGGCCGCCGCCCCGTGCCGGTGCCCGCTCAGGCGGCGGGCACCCGGTCCAGGAAGCCGGCGACGGAGCTGATCCGGCCGTCCGCGGCGAGGGCGGCGACGTCGGACCCGGCGACCGGGGCCGAACCGTCCGGCGCCACCAGCTCCCAGCCGAACCGGACGAGGCCGTGGTGCCCGTCCGGGTCGCCCAGCGGCCGGAACACGAAGCCGGGGAACTGGGCGTGCACCCCGGCGATGACGGCGGCGAGCCCGTCGTGCCCGGCGACGTCCGCGAGCGGGTCGGTGTACGTGGCGTCCTCGGTGAAGGCCGCGGCGACGGCGCCGGCCGTCCCGTCCCCGTCCGCGTTCCACGCCGCGAAGTACCGTGCGACCGCGTCCGTGTACCGCTCCGTGCCGGTCTGCCGGGTGCCCGTCTGGGTCATGGCCGTACTCCTCATGTCATGTCGTCGAGTGGCGCGGCGCCCGCTGTGCGTCACGGCCCCGCGTTCGGGCCGGTCGGCGGGCCGGAGTGCGCCGGCCCGCCGAACCGGTGCCTCAAAGATGCCGGGAGGCGGGGAACGGGTCGATTACGTCCCGGGTAATGGGTGGAGTCCGGGCCGGCAGGGGGCGGCCTATTTCGGTGGTGGCTCCGGACATCCGCGCACTACCCTGCGCCGATGACGCGGTGACCGGCGGTCCGGCCGCCGGTACCGGCGCGTGAGGAGAGGGCAGTTGGGCCAGCAGTACACCGACCCGGCCGATTTCTACACCGGCATCGTCGCCGACTCCTACGCCCCGTTGAAGTCCTTCTCCCCGGACCCGGAGATCTACGCGGCCTTCGTGCGCGAAGCGGGCGCCCCGGCGCTGGAGCTGGGCTGCGGAGACGGTGACCCGCTGCTCGCCCTGCGCCGCGACGGCCTGGACGTCGAGGGCGTCGACTCCTCCGCCGACATGCTGGAGCGCTGCCGCCGCCGGGCCGACGCGGCGGAAATCGCCGTCACGCTCCACCACCAGCGGATGGAAGCACTCACCCTGCCGCGCCGGTTCCGGGCGGTCTTCCTGGCCGGGCCGACCTTCAATCTGCTGCCGGACGACGCCAGCGCGGCAGCGGCCCTCGACGGCATCCGCCGCCACCTGTCCGACGGCGGATTCGCGCTGATCCCGCTGCACATTCCGGACCCCACCCCCGCGGAACAGATCGGCCGGGTCCGCACGGCCGTCGCCGACGACGGCGCCGAGCTGCGCTTCTCCCTGGTCGCCGAGGAGCGCGACGAGGCCCTGCGGACCCGGACCAGCCTGCTGCGCTACGAACGGCACGGTGCCGGTGCGCCCACCGTGGTGGAGCGCCCGTGGCTGCTGCACTGGTACACCCGTGCCGGGTTCGAGGAGCTGGCCGCGGCGGCCGGGCTGAGCACGGTGGCGGTCACGGACCCGGACGGCAACGCCGTTGCCGACGACGCCTCGTACATGGTCTTCCGGCTCCGGGCCGGCCTCCGCCGCAGCCCTGGAACGGGCCTGGGCAGTGCCGCCACGTGAGCGTCAAACGGGCCTGGGCAGTGCCGCCACGTGAGCGTCACCGGCCGAGCAGGGCCGCCAGTGTCCTCTTGACGGCGGTGCCGGGGTCGGCGGCGAGGCCGTCCGCGCGCCAGGCCACGAAGTGGTCGGGGCGGACGAGTACGGCTCCGTCGTGGGCGAGGCCGGGAAGGGTGCCGGCGGGGACCCGGTGCGCGGTCAGGGTGATGCCGAAGGCGGCGGCCGCCTCCGTGGCGGCGGGGAGCCAGGGGGCGCCCTGTGGCCCGGCGATCAGTGCCCAGTCCGCGCCGGCCAGGTCGTGGGTGGAGGTACGGCCGTCCTCGGCGGGCTCCAGCGGGCGGTGCGGGAGCCGGTGGCCCGGGCGCACCTCGTCGGAGAGGACGTCCGCGGCGGCCTCGTCGCCGGTGGCCGCGGGCGCGCCGTCGGGCGGGACGACGGCGCCGGACGGGTACGCGTAGCGCATCATCGCCCGCACGTAGTCCCGCGCCGCCCGCGCGTACAGCTCGTTCGGATCGGACCCGCCGAGCGTCCGGTAGCCCTGGTGCATGCCGCGGGAGAGGGCGAGCGAGGCGCGTACCGCGGCGCGGCGCTCCGGCTCGTACGTGTCCAGCAGCCGCTGCGCGGCCTGTCCCCGCAGGACCGCGGCGAGTTTCCAGGCGAGGTTGTGACCGTCCTGGATGCCGGTGTTCATCCCGAGGCCGCCGGCCGAACTCTGTACGTGCGCGGAGTCGCCGGCGAGGAAGACCCGGCCGTTCCGGAACGCCGAGGCGGCGCCGATGGCCGCCTCCCAGGCGTTGACCGTCACCAGGTCGACGGGCAGTCCGGGATCGCCGATGGCGGTCCGCAGCAGGGCCAGGGCGCGGTCCACCGGGAGCGGGGCGATGCCGTCCGTGTCGTCCGGCCGGCCCGGGTAGTCCATGAGGTGCGAGACCCACTGGTCACGGCCGTTCATGGAGAAGACCGTCGCGTAGACGGCCGGGTTCCGTATGAAACTCATCAGGTCGCGCCGGCCGTCGGCGCCGGGCGGGAGATCGGCGCGGTAGAAGGCGGTGTGCAGCCGGGCGACCACCTCGCGGCCGGGCACGGTGATGCCGAGCAGGCGCCGGACGGTGCTGTGCGCGCCGTCGGCACCGATCACGTAGCCCGCGGTGACGGTGTGCTCCTCGCCGGTGCGGGCGTCGGCGAGCCGCACCCGTACGCCGTCCGCGTGCTGTTCGAGGGCGGTCACGCCGAGGCCGAACCGCGCGTCACCGCCGTGCCGCAGCAGCGCGTCCAGCGCCAGCCGCTGCACCTGGAGATGGTTGAGCCACAGCCGGCTGTCGACCGGGCTACAGGTCCGCAGCCAGCGTGCGTACGGCTCGGGCGGTGCCACCTGTTGCCGTGCGCTGCCCAGCGCGCTGTCCTTGAACACCGCATGGAACGGCTCGGACCCGTACCAGCCCGTCTCCTCTACGGCGTCCATCAGGCCCGCCGACCGCAGGAGTTCCAGCGTGCGGACGCTGCTCATCGCCCGCGGCGGGCCGGTGAGCGGGTCCCGCTTGTCCACGACGAGCGCCGGGACGCCCCACCGCGCCAGGAACATCGCGGTGACCAGGCCGACCGGTCCGCCGCCCGCCACCAGCACCGGTACGGCTCCGGGGAGGGGCCGCCCGGCCGCCGGCCGCTCCCCCGCCGCCTCGGTGCCCGTCGTTCCGGTCGTCGCTTCCGTCTTCGTATCGCGTATGCGCACAGCACACCGTCCTCGTGTCCCCCGGTCCGGTCCGTCGCCGGGTCCGGTCCGGCCAGCCTGGACGCTCAAGCCGACTTGAGCGCAAGATGGGTCCGTGCCGTCCCGCGACGTAGACGACGAACTGCATTCGATCAGTGAAGTGGCGCGCTGCTTCGGCCTGTCGGTGGCCACGCTGCGGTATTACGACGAACTGGGGCTGCTGCCGCCCGCCGGGCGCCGGGGCAACGTACGGCACTACGGCCGGCGGGAGCTGCGGCGTCTCGCGCTGATCCAGCACCTGCACCACGGCGGCATGCTGAGCCTCGCGGACACCGCCGCCGCGCTCGGCGAGCGCGGCCCGGACGGGGTGCGGCGGCCGCCGGGGCGGGCGGTGCTGACCGGAGCCCTCCAGCTCATCGAGGAACGGATGGCGGACCTCCAGGCCGCGCGGCAGCGCCTCGCCCACCTGCTGACCTGCCCGACGCGCGATCCGGTGCGGGAGTGCACGCTGCTGCGCGCGGAACTGGACCGGAACGTGGCGCAGGCGCTGGGCCGCTGACCGGGCGGTTCGCGTCACGGACCGGTCCGTACGTCGGCCGGTCCGTACCGTTGGCCCGTCCGCACGTTGACCGGTCCGCATTATTGACCGGTCGGTCTCGAAAGCCTAGGGTTCCCCTCATGGCACGGACCAAGGCTTTTGATCCGGACGCCGCACTTCAGGCAGCTCTCGAACTGTTCTGGCAGCGCGGTTACGAGGCGACGTCGATGGCCGACCTCGTCGACCACCTCGGCATCGCCCGCGCCAGCCTCTACGCGACCTTCGGCGGCAAGCACGACCTCTACCTCAAGGCCCTGGAGCGCTACAGCCGGCTCTCGGACCCGGGGCTCATCGAGGAGCTGTCGCAGCCGGGGCCCGCGCTGCCCGCCGTACGCGCGCTGGTGACCCGGTTCGCGGAGGAGGCCGCCCGCGACGAGCTGGGGCGCGGCTGCTTCGTGACGAACACGGCCGCGGAGCTGGCCGCGCGCGACCGGCACGCCGCCCGGCAGGTCGAGGCGAGCTGGACGGTGCTGGAGACGGCACTGACCTCGGCGCTGACGCGGGCGCGGGCCCAGGGCGAGCTGCCCGCCGGCCGGGATCCGCGGGCCCTGGCCCGGATGCTGCTCGTGCTGATGCAGGGGCTGCGCCTGATGGGCAAGTCGGGCCGGGAACCGGGGCGCCTCCGCGACGCGGCGGAACAGGCGCTGGCCCTGCTGGACTGAGGGGCGCCGCCGAAACGGGAAGCGTCACCGGACCGACAGGCGGCGCCGGGCCGAAGGGCGGTCCGGGGCTTCCGTCCGCGCCTTCGTGCGTCCTCATTCTAGACCGATCGTTCTCTATACATGGCGTCATCCGGCGCGACGACAGGAAGGCCCACCACCATGAACACCACCCCCGCACGCTTCGCCGGAAAAACCGTCCTGGTCACCGGCGGCGGCACCGGCATCGGCCGGGCGGTGGCCCGCGCGTTCGCGGCCGAGGGCGCGAACGTCGTGGTCGCCGGCCGTACCGACGGGACGCTGAAGGAGACCGTCGCCCTCGTGGAGGCCGCCGGCGGCCGGGCGGCGGCCGTCACCGCCGACGTGACCCGCGGCGCGGACCTGGCCGCCCTGGTCGAGGAGACGGTGCGCCGCTTCGGCGGGCTGCACGTGGCCGTCAACAACGTCGGGGTGTTCGTGCCCCCGGCGCCGACCGCCGACATCTCCGAGGAGGACTGGCGGCATGCCCTGGACACCAACCTCACCGGCACGTTCCTGGCGATGAAGCACGAGATCGGCCACATGCGGGCGCACGGCGGCGGCGCGATCGTCAACATCGCGTCCAACCTGGGCGCCTCGCTGCGCCGCCCCGGGGTCAGCGCCTACGTCGCGGCCAAGGCCGCGGTGAGCGCCCTGACCAGGAACGCCGCGCTCGACCACATCACGGACGGCATACGCATCAACGCGGTCTCGCCCGGCAAGGTCGACACTCCCATGTCGACGCTGCCGGGCGAGACCGCGGAGCAGAAGGCCGGGCGGATGCGGCGCGAGGTGCCCGCCGGCCGCTCGGCCGCGACCGCCGAGATCGCGGCGGCGGTGCTCTACCTGGCGTCCGACGCGGCCTCGTTCACCGTGGGCGCCGAGCTGGTGGTGGACGGCGGCGTCACCGCCTGATCCTCCTCCGCGCGCCGGGCGCGGCCGGTGCGGCGGGCCGCCATCCAGGCGTAGACGAGGATGCCGGCGAACAGGAACAGCACGCCCTGGTAGATCGCGGCGTATCCGGCGCCGGCGACCAGCCAGAAGGTGAAGCCGAAGGCGACCAGGGCGAGCACCAGGTCGCGGGCGAAGCGGGCCGGGCGGACCTGGTCGCGCCGCCCGGTGAGCAGGAAGTAGATCTGGGCGCCGGCGGCGAGCAGGTACGGGACGGTCGCGGAGAACGTGGTGATCAGGACGAGGATCTCGAAGACGCCGCCCGCGCCGATCAGGTAGTTGATCACGGTCAGGGCGGTGGCCAGCACCGAGGCGGCCAGCACCCCGAAGGTCGGCACCCCGCGCTGCTTCTTCAGGAAGGCGGCCGGGAACAGGCCGTCCTTGGCGGCGGCGTACGGCGACTGGGCGCTCATCAGCGTCCAGCCGTTCAGCGCGCCGACGATCGAGATGACCGCGGCGACCGCGATGACGGTGCCGCCCCACTGCCCGCCGAACATGGCGTTCACCGCGTCGGAGAACGGCGCCTTGGAGTCCACCAGCTTGTCGTGCGCGACCGTGCCGAAGACCGAGACGGTGCCGAGCAGGTAGACCACGGCGGCGCCGATGGTGCCGAGGACGGTGGCACGGCCCACGTTGCGCTCCGGGTCGCGCACCTCGCCCGCGCTCATCGCGGCGGACTCCACGCCGACGTAGCTGTAGAGCAGGATGGCCGCCGCGGCGGACATGCCGCCGATCGCGCTGCCGCCGCCCTCGTGGAACGAGCCGAGCTTGTCCGGGTCGAAGAAGAACAGGCCGACGACCGCGATGAACAGCAGCGGGACGAACTTCAGGACCGTGGAGACCAGCTGGACGGCGCCGACGTAGCGGGTGCCGGCGAAGTTGGAGAGCGCCGGCAGCCAGAGCGCGACCAGCGCCACCAGCAGGTCCGTGCCCTTGGAGTCGTGGCCGGGGAAGAGCACGTGGACATAGCCCACGGCGGCGACCGCGAGGGCCGCGTTGCTCACCCACGTCATGGTCCAGTACGACCAGGCCGACAGGAAGCCGGCGAAGTCGCCGAACGCCTCGCGGGCGTAGACGTACGGGCCGCCGGTGTCCGGGTGGCGCTCGGCCAGCCGCCCGAAGACCAGGGCCAGCGCGATGGCACCGACGGTCAGGACGCCGAAGGCGACCAGGCTCACGGTGCCGAAGGGCGCCACCGAGGCGGGCAGCAGGAAGATGCCGCCGCCGATGATGTTGCCCATCACTAGGCAGGTTGCGGTCCCCAGACCGAAGCGGCGGGTGTGCCGGTCGTGCATGGCGTGGTGGGCCTCTCGTCGTGCTGTGCGGGCCCGGAGTTGCCGGGCGACTGCATATCGTCTTCGACCTGCAACGTTGCACAAAATCAGCGGGTTTTGTCCCGCACGGCACCGTCGGCCGGCGGAAATACTTCGGGCCCGGGGCCCTCCCGCCGCAGTTCGTCCGCCGGGCCCCCCAGGGGTATCTGCGGCCCGTCCACCTCGCGCAGCCAGCGCCGCAGGATGGCGTGGACCTGCTCCGCACCGGCCGGTTCCACGCCGTCGGCGGTGGGCGGGGACAGCTCGGCGGGCCACAGCAGGAAGGGCCGGCTCTGCTCGCCGCCCAGGCCGCCGTGCGAGCCGATCTGCTCCTCGAAGGCGTGCACCGCGCCGGTGTCCGGGTGGCAGGCGGAGTTGACCATGACGTCGGCGGCGTGCGGGAAGCCGTCCGTGCGCCGTACGGTGTCGGCCGCGCCCGGGCCGAACCCGGCGAGGGGATCGCGGCCCACGATCCGGCCGGTGTCGAGGTGGTGCTCGGCGCCGCCCGGCCCGAGCACCACGGCGCCGTGCGCGGCGGAGCGCACGAGCAGGAAGCCGATGCCCGGGTGGTTGGCGAGGGTGGCCAGCAGCGCCGGGTGGCGGCGCTCGATCTCCTCGCGCGTCACCCGGCCGGGCAGGTCGGGGAAGGACACCAGGCCCAGGTTCCCGGAGGCCAGCACGACCGGGTCGGAGGGGCCGCAGCCGTCCGTGCCCTCCGGGCGGTGCAGCGCGGCGCGGGCGGCCTCGCGCGCCTCCGCCCCGCTCGCGGTCCGCCCGGCGCGCCGGGACACCGGCAGGCCGCAGCCGGCCCGCACCAGGTCCTCCAGGCCGAGCCCGTAGGCCTCCAGGAAGGTCGGGCCGGGGCTCTGGCCGTGGTCGGAGAGGAGTACGACGCGGTAGCGGCGGGGGGCGTACTGCGCGGCGTCGGCGATCAGGCCGACGGCGCGGTCCAGGCGGCGCAGCACCTGGTGGGTGTCGCGGTGCCGGGGGCCGGAGTGGTGGGCGACCTCGTCGTAGGCGACCAGGTCCGCGTAGACGGCCGTGCGGCCGGCGAGCAGGTCGCCGATCACGGCGGCGACCACCACGTCGCGCTCGACGACGGTCGCGAAGGCCCGGATGAAGGGGTAGAGGCCGCCGCGCCCGACCCGCGGGCGCTCCCGGCGGAACCGGGCCCGCAGGGACTGGACCACCTCCCGGACGATCTCGGCGGCGAAGGACACGGCCGTACGGGTCGCGTTGGCCGGGTCGGAGAAATAGGCGAAATAGCCGGCGCGGGAGCGGTTGTGCCGGCCGCGGCGGGCCGCCACCGACATCACCAGCGCCAGCTGGTCGGCGCCGCCGCTGAAGAGGTTGCCGCGGCTGGCGCCGTCGAAGGCGAGCAGCCCGGCGTCGCCGGTGCGGGCCACGGCGCGGCGCTGCAGCTCGGCCGCGCCGCTGGGCCGGTTGCTGACGACCAGCCGGCCGGTCTCCTTCTCGTACCACCGGAACGCGGGCAGGTCGTGGTTGGTGCCGTGCAGGAGGGCGAGCTGGCTGGCGCCGGTCTGGCTGGACCAGTCCGTACGCCACGGGGTCAGCCGGTGGGTGCTGCCGAGCCAGCCGGCGACCGTGCCCATCAGGGGCCGCTCGCCGCTGACCGCCTCGCACAGCACGTCGTGGCCCAGGCCGTCGAGCTGGAGGAAGACCGTGCCGGGCGCGACGGGGCCCGGGTCGCCAGGGGCGCCGCGGCGGCGGCCGTGCCGGCGGCCGGCCAGCCGCACCAGGCGTCTTCGGTACGCCTCGTCGTCGCGCACCGCGAGGAAGGTGGCGGTGGCGGACGAGGTCGCGGACATCACGGCGGCGACGATCACGGCCGTCTCGGGCGCGGCCTGGCCACGTCCCTCGGGGATCAGGCCGAGGGCGACCAGCAGCAGGGAGCCGTTCAGGAAGAAGACCAGCAGGCCGAGGACGAGGGCGGGCACCAGCAGCAGGGCCCGTACGAGCAGCGGCCACACCAGGGCGCTGAGCAGGCCGAAGGCGCCGGCGCCGAGCGCGGCGGTGAGGAACGTACGGGTGAGGCTCTCGCCGCCGGCGGACTGGAGGCGGAAGTCGGGCAGCAGGGCGGCGAGCACGAGCAGCGTCAGCGAGGACACTGCCCAGACCGCGGTCACCCGCAGCAGGGCACCGCCCGCCGTCCGCCACCGCGGCCGTCGCATCAGCGCTCACCTCACTCCGCCGCCCGTCACGCTCGGACACCTCATCGGGCATCACGCCTACAGCGTGTCACAGCCCACTGACAGCGCGGCCGGACGGCGGCGCGGGAGAGGGCCCGTGCCTCCACCTCCGCCCGCGCACGTACCGGTAACGCCCGGCCCCGCCGGAGAAACCGCGTCCGAGGGGGCCCGGCGCCACCGTGCTGCCCGGCCGGAGACCGTCCGACGCCCTGCCGGAGCCCGCCCGGCGCCCGCGCGCCCGGCCCGACGGACCATGAGGCAGGATCGGAGGAGGACGTACGGCGGCACGCGCCGGGCGCCCGGCGCGTCGGGTCGGTTCCGGTCGGGAGGTCGGTGTGGCGGTGGAGGTCACCTGGTGGGGGCACGCCACCGTCACGGTCGCGGACTCGGGCGTGCGGGTACTGACCGACCCGCTGTTCGCGCGGCGGCTGGCGCATCTGCGGCGCCGCCGGGGCGCGCTCCCGCCGCCGGCCGCGGCCCGCGCCGATGCCGTGCTCGTCTCCCACCTGCACGCCGACCACCTGCACCCCGCCTCCCTGGCGCGCCTCGCCCCGGGCACCCGGCTGGTGGTGCCGTACGGGGCCGCCGCCGCGGTGCCGGGGCTGCGGCGGGTGGCGGCGGCCCGGGGACTGCCGGTGACCGAGGTGCGCCCCGGTGACACGGTCGCGGTCCGCGCCGCGTCCCCGGACGGGTACGGCCCCGGTGAGGTGACCGTCCGCGCGGTGCACGCGGCGCACGACGGGCGCCGGCTGCCGTACGGACCGCACCGGGTGCCCGCCCTCGGGTATGTGGTGCACGGCGCGGCGACGACGTACTTCGCGGGCGACACCGGGCTCTTCGACACCATGGCCGCGGAAGTCGGCCCCTGTGACGTGGCGCTGCTGCCGGTCGGCGGCTGGGGCCCGTTCCTCGGGCACGGGCACCTGAACGCGCGGCGGGCGGCCGAGGCGGCGGCGCGGCTCGGGCCGGCCGGCGCGGTCCCGGTGCACTACGGCACGTACTGGCCGATCGGCCTGGACGCGGTGCGCCCGTACGAGTTCCACTCCCCCGGCGACGAGTTCGCGCGGCAGGCCGGGTTGCTGGCACCGGGGGTGACGGTGCACCGGCTCGCGCACGGCGAGTCCGTACGGCTGGCGGGCTCGCGATGATCGGCGGGCTGGCGGCCGGCGGGGTGCCCGCCGAACCGGCGCAGCAGGTGGTGGGCTATCCGTCGCTGTTCCTGCTGGTGGTGCTGGGGTCGCTGGTGCCGGTGGTGCCGACCGGCGCGCTGGTCAGCTCGGCGGCCGTGGTGGCCTTCCATCAGGGCTCGCCGTGGGCCCTGCCGCTCGTCTTCGGGGTGAGCGCCCTGGCCGCCTTCCTCGGTGACCTGGGGCTGTACTGGCTCGGCGGGCGCGGTGTGCGGTCCCGCAACGGATCGCGCCGGCTCGACCGGCTGCGCGACCGCGCCGCGCCGGAGCGGCTGGCACAGGCGCAGGACCGGCTGCGCACGCACGGGGTGCCGGTGCTCGTACTGTCGCGGCTGGTGCCGGCCGGGCGGGTGCCGGTGATGCTGGCGTGCCTGCTGGGGCGGATGCCGCTGCGCCGGTTCGCCCGCGGCGATCTGCCGGCCTGTCTGGCCTGGGCGGTGACGTACCAGCTCATCGGCCTGCTCGGCGGCTCCCTGTTCAGCGAGCCGTGGCAGGGCGTGGCCGCGGCGGTCGGGCTGGCGCTGGTGCTCAGCGGGGCGCCCGCGGTGTGGCGCCGGCTGCGCCACGGGAGGAACGGCTGAGCGGCCGTACGCGTCACCCGGCCTGCGGCCCTTCGCCGGGCGTGGCCTCCAGCACGCGCGAGGCGCCGACCGCGAGGTCCCAGAGGTCGGCGCGCGGGCGCCCGGTGGCCTCCCAGGCGGCGCGTACGCGGCGCAGCGGCTCCAGGGGCGCCTCGGCGGACAGCAGGAACGTCGACCAGTGCATCGGGGCCAGCGCGTGGGCGCCGAGGTCCTGGCACGCGCGGACCGCCTCCTCGGGGTCGGTGTGCACCGGACGCAGCATCCAGCGCGGGTCGTACGCGCCGATCGGCAGCAGCGCCAGGTCGATGTCCGGGTAGCGGCCGCCGATCTCCTCGAACCAGTGGCCGTACCCGGTGTCGCCCGCGAAGTACACCCGCCGCCCGTCCGGTGCGGTCAGGACCCAGCCGCCCCACAAGGAGCGGCAGGTGTCGGTCAGGGTGCGCTTGCTCCAGTGGTGGGCGGGCACGAAGTCGAAGCGGACCGGGCCGGCCGGCCCGGGCAGTTCGACGGCCTCCCACCAGTCCAGGTCGGTGACGTGGGTGAAGCGGCGCCGGCGGGCCCAGCGGGCGAGCCCGGCGGGCAGCAGGAGCGGGGTGTGCGGCGGCAGCCGTCTGAGGGTGGGCAGGTCGAGGTGGTCGTAGTGGTTGTGGCTGATGACGACCGCGTCGACGGGCGGCAGGTCCTGCCAGCGGACGCCGACCGGGGTGACGCGGGGCGGGGTGCCCAGGATCTTGCGGGACCACACGGGGTCGGTCAGGACGGTCAGGCCGCCGATGCGCAGCACCCAGCTGGCGTGCCCCGCCCAGGTGACGGCGATGTCCCGGGGTCCGGCCTCGGGCAGCGGGCCCGGTTCGAAGGGCAGTTCCGGGATGTCCAGGAGGGCCTGGGCGGAGGGCCGCAGTTTGCCCTCGCGGGCGATGCGGGCCAGCGCGCGGACGCCGGGCAGCGGCGCGGTGAGCCGGTCGGTGAAGTCGCGGGGCCACTGCCGGACCTCGCGCAGCGGGCGGACCGGTGCGCCGGCACCGGTCGCCTGCGGTCCGGCGGCCGGCCGGCCGTCCGCAGGCGGGAGAGGCTCGGTGAGGGAACGTTCGGTCTGTTCGGTCATCGAGGGGCTCCATTCGGTGGGCATGACCGGTCGGGGGCCGGCCGCGGGCGAGAGCCGGAGGTGTCGGGGGTGACGGGTGTGACGGGGAAGGCCGAAAGAGGCGTACGGGCGGTACGCGGACCCCGCGGCGGGCCGGGCCGCTAGGAAGGGCCCGGGTCCGTGAGCGACGCGAGCGTGGCGGACAGCGCGCTCAACGCGTCGGCCACATGCGGGAGTTGCAGCGGGTCGGGAGCGTCGAGGAGCTGCTGCCGGTGCTGGGGCCCGGGCCCGAGCAGCGCATCGGTGCTCAGGCGTACGCGCAGGGCGTGCGGGTCGTCACCGAAGCGGTGCCCGCCGCGCGCGGCCCAGGAGGCGAGCGCGCTCTCCAGCTCGGCCGGTCCGGTGACGCCCCGGCCGGCCAGCACGGGGCGCAGCGGGTCGAAGTCGGCGTACAGGTGGCTGCCCGCGTGCGGCGGGCGGCAGACGGCACCGCACGCGGTGAGGGCGTGGTGGAGCGCGCCGGCGAGCGCGCCGTGCACCCGGGCCGCGGCGGCGGTGCGGGCGCGTACGGGCTCCGGTTCGGCGAGCGCCTCGGTGACGGCCGCGGCGACCGGCCCGGCCACCGGGGTGCGCAGCGCCGCCAGCCGGTCCAGCGTCGCGGCGCGCAGCCGGGCGCCGCGCCCGGTGTCCGGGAACCGGGCCAGCGCGGCGGGCCAGGAGGCCGGCGCCAGGGTGGCCCGCAGGTCGGTCAGGACGACGACGTCGTCCGGCAGCATCTCGGCCGGGCTCAGGACGACCGTGTCGTGCGGGTCGTGCAGCAGGTCGCGGCCGGTCTCGTCGCTGACGATCCACAGCCCGTCCGCCGCGGCCGCCTCGCACACCTCGTGGACCAGTTCGGGCGGCGGGCAGGTGCCGCTGGGGTCGTCGGCGACGGAGACCAGCAGGACCCGCGGCCCGTCGCCGGCCAGCCGGGCCCGGCGCACCGCCTCCAGGAGGACGAACGCGTCCGGTACACCGCCCGATTCGGCCGGTACGGGGACCCGGTGCACCTGCCGGCCGAGCAGCCCGGCGCCCGGCGCGTACCACTCGGCGCAGGGGCGCGGCAGCAGGACGTCGCCGCCGGCCGCGGCGAGCAGCGCGAGGAGCAGGGCGGGCGCGCCCGGCGCGGCGAGCACCCGTTCCGGCGCGGTCACCAGGCCGCGGCGGCCCCAGTAGTCGCAGGCGGCGGCGCGCAGCGGCCGGGAGCCGCCGGGCGGCTCGGGTTCCGTGCGGTCCGCGGCGGCGGCGAGGTGCGCGGCGAGTTCCGGGAGGACCGGCAGCCCCGCCGGGGGATCCGGCTCCGGGGCCGGATCCGGATCCAGGGCCGTCCGCTGCATCCGTACCTCCACACTCCACGGCAGGTCGATCGTGGGCCCATCACATGAGTGCGGGCCCCGACCACCTTTGCAGATCGCGGGGGCCGGGAGGCGGGGCGACACGTCACCGGTCGGCTGAGAGCCGGGGTACGGGCGCGGCGGGGCCGGGGGCCGGGCGTGCGGGGCCGGGGTACGGGCCCGGACCGGAGCGGTCCCGGGCGGCCTACCCTTCGGGGCCGGCGTCCGGCGCGGCGGTCCGGCCGGGCGCCGCAGCGTCGCGCGCGCCGCCGGCGCGGCCGGAGTCGCGGCGCTGGTCACCCAGGCACCGCAGCTCCGCCTCCATCCCGTGTCCGCGGGTGCGGACCAGGGCGCCGGCGAGGTCGGACAGTTTGCGGTTGGTGCGCTGCGAGAGCCGGCGCAGCGTGTCGAAGGCCGTGTCCGGGTCGCAGCCCAGCACGTACATGAGGATGCCGCAGGCCTGGTCGACCACCGGCCGGGTGCGCAGGGCCGTGTCGAGCTGGTCCACCTCGGCGAGCGCTTCGCGGTAGCGGCGTTCCCGGGCCAGTCCGGTGGCGGCCAGCTCACCGAGCACGTCCGTGGCCGTGCAGCCCTTCTCGACCTTCAGGCCGGGGCGGAAGCCGTAGACGGTGATGGTGAGGGTGATGCCGTCCCGGCGGTACGGGAGGGTGGCGCTGGAACGTACCCCGGCCTGCAGGGCCTCGGCCCGGTATTCGGGCCAGCGGTCCTCGTGCAGCAGGTCGTCGGCGCCGGTGGCCCGGCCGCTGTCCAGGGCCGTGGGGATGGGGCCCTCGCCGGACTCCCACTGCACATTGACCAGGGCGGACAGATCGGGGTGGGTCACCGCGACGGGTGCTTCGGCGGTGTCCTCGTCGGTGCTCACCGTGGCGGCGGCACCGCAGCTGCCAGGGGTGCACCAGGCGGCCTGTTCGGCGAGGTGGGCGAGGCTGCGTGCGTGCGTCCCCTCGTCGAGGTCGGACGCCCCGGTGGCGAAGAGCGTACGGATGGGCATCGTTGCGTTCACTTCCGGGTCAGTCCCTTCGGGTCCGTGGACGGCAGGTCCGTGGGCCCCGCAATGAGTCGGCTGCCCGGTGCGAACGGTCGAAAACGCCGGTTTCCCGTCGAGTTCCGATGGTTCGGCACCGGCGGCCGGTCGGCTTGCCGCCTCGGGGGTACGGTCCGGGGACGCAGCGGATAGCGTGAGGGGCATGGCCGAGGTCGAGCGCGTGGCGGCGGAACTCGCCGATTTCCGCAGACGAGTCGAAGAGCTGCGCGCCGCCCGCGCCCTGCCTTCCACCGAGCGGCTGTCCGTCCTGGACGCCGCTCTCTTCGAGCTCCAGCACGTGGTCGACGTGATCCTGCCGCGCCTGGAACGGGGCGGTGCGGTGGAGCGGGACAACGGCGCCCGGCGGGCCGCCGACGAACAGCAGTTGCTGCGGGCGCTGTTCCAGCGGATGCCGTACGCGGTGGCGCTGCTGGGCCCGGACACGGTGATACGGCGGCTGAACTTCGCCGGCACCCGGCTGTTCGGCATGCGGGCCGGCTACGCGGCGGGCCGCCCGCTGACCGCCTCGCTCGCCCCCGAGGAACGGGCCGCCTTCCGCTCCCAGGTGGCCGCGGTCTCCCGCAACGAGGGCGACCGCAGCCTGGTGGTGCGGCTGTTGCCGCCGCCGGTGGGGGCGCGGCAGGACGGCGAGGCGCTGCGCGCGACGATGACGGCGCTGCGGCCACGGGGCGAGCAGGGCACGTCCGTGCTCACGGTCTTCCTCACCGGTCCGGAGGCGCTGGCGGCGGACCGGGTCAACCACGCCGGCCGCGCCGGGGCGCCGCCCGGGCTGTCCGAGGTGACCCGCAACGCCGAACTGATGGACCTCCTGGACGACATGACGATGACGCTCCTGGAGTCGCCGCGGGAGCCCATCGCGATACTGGACCGCGCCTGTCAGATGCTGCACGGCCGGTTCGCCGACTGGGTGACGGCCGATCTGGTGACCCGCGGCGGCGGCCCGTTGGTGCGGGTGGCGGTGTACGGGGGTGCCGGTCCGGAGGCCGGGCACGACGACCAGGACGGCAAGGGCCCGTGCGACGGCCGGGGCGCGGCACCGGACACCCCGGTGGAACGGCGCCGCGCCACGCCCCGGGACGGCCGGCAGAACGCGTCCGCCACCGGAAACCCGCACGGCACGGACGCCCTGACGGCCACCCTGGCCTCCCAGCCGCCCGGAGAGTGCCCGGTCGTCGTCGAGGCGGCCCGCGCGGGCAACGCCCATCTCCAGGTGCGCCCGGAGGACCTGGGCGCATTCGGCCACGACGCGGACGGCGTGCCGATACTGGCCCGGGCCGAGGTGACCTCGCTGCTGTGCGTACCGCTGCGGGCGCGGTCGGGGCCCGTGCGCGGCGTGCTGACGCTGCTGCGCACGGGCGGGCGGCGGGCCTTCAGCATGGCGGAGGCGGGTGCCGTCGACCGGATGGCCCGCCACCTGGGGCGCGCGCTGCACCCCTGACCGGTGCGGGCGGGCGTCACGGCCGCCCGGCACCGGCCGTGTCCCGGCTAGGCCGCTTCCTGGCCCCCCACCTGGTCGCACAGGCGGGTGCAGGTGCGGTTGATGAGCCGTGAGACGTGCATCTGCGAGATGCCGAGCCGGTCGGCGATCCGGCTCTGCGTCATGTCGCAGAAGAACCGCAGGTAGAGGATCTGCCGCTCGCGTTCGGGAAGCATCCGCAGCTTGGGCCGGATCGCCTCCCGGTCGACGACCAGGTCGAAGCCGGGCTCCGGGCCACCGAGGGTGTCGACGAGCGCGTACCCGTCGTCCGCGCCGGGCAGTTCGGCGTCCAGGGAGAGCGTCGAATAGCTCTCCAGGGCCTCCATGCCGAGCAGCACCTCCTCCAGCGACATACCGGTGTGCCGGGCGATGTCCCGGGCCGGGGGGCGGTGGTCGTCGGGCGCGTGGGTGAGCTCGATCGTGGCGGTGCGGACGCGGTTGCGCAGTTCCTGGACCCGGCGGGGCACGTGCAGGCCCCACATGTGGTCGCGGAAGTGCCGCTTGACCTCGCCGACGATGGTGGGCACGGCGAAGCTCTCGAAGGCGCAGCCGCGGTCCGGGTCGTACCGGTCCACGGCCTTGACCAGGCCGAGCGCCGCGACCTGCGTCAGGTCCTCGGTGGTCTCGCCGCGGTTGCGGAACTGCCGGGCGAGGCGTTCGGCCATCGGGATCCAGGCGCAGACGATGGCCTGGCGCAGCGCGTCCCGTTCCGGCCCGTCGGGCAGCGCCGTCAGCCTGCGGAAATCGGCGCCGGTGTCCGGCGCGTCGTCGTGCGGGTGCTTGTTCTGGGGACGTCGCGCTCCGGCCGCGTGGTCGGCGGGCCGGCCGCGCGGGACGCCCCGGCGGTGGGGTGCGCGTACAGAGGGCATGGTCTCGGCTCCCTGATCGGTGGACGGGGGGGTCCTCCGTGGGAGCGCAGCCGGACGGCACGCTCGGAGAGCGGGTCCGCTCCCACGGGCGTGCCTCCGGTCCGAAGCACACCGGTCGCGTGCCCGGAGCCGGTGCCGGTAAACGCTCCGCGCGCCGAATCCGCCGCAGCGCGGACCCGTCCGGAGGTTTCCGGCCCGCGGGCCCGGTAACCCGTCCGGGACGGCCCGCTGACAACCGGTCATGGTCCGGTCGGCAGTGCCGGAACGGCGGCCACGGCGCCCGGCGGCGCGTACGCGGAACGGTGGAGCGCCTGCGCGGACGGCAGGCGCAGCAGGGCGTGCGCAGCGGATCCGGGACCACACCGAGACGGAAGAGGAGCCACCCCACACCATGAACGTCGAGCGGCTGGACGTCACCGCCTACACCGTCCCCACCGACGCGCCCGAAGCCGACGGCACCCTGGCGTGGGACACCACCACGGTCATCGTCGTCGAGGCCCGCTCCGGCACGACCACCGGCCTGGGCTGGACCTACGCCGCCACCGACACCGGTTCGGTCGTACGCGACCTGCTCACCCGGCCGGTCCTCGGCCGCAGCGCGCTGGACGTGCAGGGCGCGTACGAGGCGATGAGCCGGACGGTGCGCAACGCCGGCCGGCCCGGCCTGGTCGCCTGCGCGCTGTCCGCGGTGGACATCGCGCTGTGGGACCTCAAGGCACGGCTGCTGGAGCTGCCGCTGCTGCATCTGGTGGGCGCGGTGCGCAGCGCGGTGCCGGTGTACGGGTCCGGCGGGTTCACCACGTACCACGACACCCACCTGGCGACCCAGCTGAACGGGTGGGTGCACGGCCAGGGCATCGAACGGGTCAAGATCAAGATCGGTGAGGAGTGGGGCCGGGCCGTCGAACGCGACCTGTCCCGCGTGCGCCACGCCCGTTCGGCCATCGGGCCGCGCGCCGAGCTGTACGTGGACGCCAACGGCGCCTACACCCGCAAGCAGGCCGTACGGATCGGCCAGGCCCTCGCCGACCAGGGCGTGGGCTGGTTCGAGGAACCGGTGTCCTCCGACGACCTGGAGGGCCTGGGAGTCGTCCGGGACCTGGTGGTGTGCGACGTGACGGCCGGTGAGTACGGCTACGACCTGCCGTACTTCGCCCGGATGGCGCCGGTCGTGGACTGCCTCCAGATGGACGCCACCCGCTGCGGCGGGCTGACCGTCTGGCTGCGCGCCGCGGCCCTCGCCGAGGCGCACGGCCTGGAGGTCTCCGCCCACTGCGCCCCGCACGTGCACGCCCACCCGGCCGCGTGCGTACCGAATCTGCGGCACATCGAGTGGTTCCACGACCACGTGCGCATCGAGTCGATGCTCTTCGACGGCGGCCTCGACCCGTCGGGCGGCACCGTACGCCCCGGCGGCAGCCATCTCCCGGGCCACGGCCTCCGGTTCCGCCACGAGGAGGCCACACCGTACCGGGTGCTGTGAGAGAGGGGCGCCGCGGGAGAAGGGCGCCGGTGCGGAGTCCGGTGTGCTCCCAGGCGGGGCGGAGTCCGGGCGCGGGACCCCACATCCCGCGCCCGGACGTTCCCCACCATCCCTGCCCCGGTGTCCCGGGGCTCCCCGGTTTTCTCCGTGGCCGCTCGGCCGCGAGCCGGGTACCTGATCCCGGTGCGGCTCAAACATCCCCGGGTCAGGGGCCGGTGCGGGCGCGGGCTCCGGAGCGGGTGCGGCCGGGGGCGACCCGGCGGCGCGGGTGGCGCCGCAGGTACTCGCCCTCCAGCTCCGCCATGCGCGCGTTGTGGGTGGCCAGCGCGTCGGTGGAGCCGTGCAGCAGCGTGTCGTGCCGGGTGCGGTGGATGGTCTCCAGCTCGCGCAGCAGCCGGCTCTCGTCGAGCCGGGCGGGCGGGACCCCCGGCCTGGCGGCCTGCGCCGGCGCGGGCCGCGGGAAGTCGGCGGACGTGTCGTGGGACGGCATCGGGGCTTCTCCCTCCGTGTCGGGTGCCTCCCTTCGGGTACCCGCTGGCACAACCGTCCGGACACATCCGGCGGCAGGCCCGCAGCGAGCCCCGGAGGCGGACATGGAACTCGGCTTCCTCACCCCACTCACCACCAGGACGGGCCCCGGCTCCGTGGGCCGTTCCGGCACCTCGGGCTCTTCGGTCCGCCCGGTCGCCTCCTTCGATCGTACGAGCACGGCTCCCGCTCGGCGCGGCGACCGGACGCCGCGCGGCGGGCCCGGAGCCGGCCGCGCGTTCCCGGACGGCGCCCCGGGGTGACGCCCCGGGGCGCCGCCGCGCGGCGTCCGGCCGTCCCCGCCGAGCTCCTGCCACCGCCACCGGCCCGACCGAGAGAAGGCGAACAGCTATGGCACAGTTCGTGAGGGACGTCATGACCGCCGGTGTCGCGGCGGTCCAGCCGGACGCCTCGCTCGTCGAGGCGGCGCAGCTGATGCGTGCGCAGGACATCGGCGACGTGCTGGTGACGCAGGACGGTGTGCTGCTGGGGGTGGTCACCGACCGCGACATCACGCTGCGGGCGGTGGCCGACGGCGTCGATCCGCTCGCCGTGTCCTGCCGCTCGGTGTGCACGCCCGAGCCGGTCTGCGTGGGCCCCGACGACCACATCAGCGAGGCGGTGACGCTGATGCGCACCAACGCGGTACGGCGGCTGCCGGTGGTGGAGAACGGCACGCCGGTGGGGGTGGTCAGCATCGGTGACCTGGCCCGGGCGCAGGACCCGGACTCGGCGCTCGCGGACATCAGCCGGGCGGCTCCGGACAGCCGGCCGGACAGCGGCACGGCGGGCCCCGGCCTTGTCTGACGCCTGCGGGGACGCACCGGAGCCACGCACCCGACCGACCGATCCCCTCGATTCGACCCGTTAGGAGCCGGTTGCGGATGAAGCGGATGTTGCCGGGCGAGTCGGCGCTGCTGTCTGCGCCCCGCCCTTTGGGGTACAGGTGGCGCATGCGGAAGCTGTTGAGCACATGGGACCGCCAGATCTTCGACACCGTCGCGGGACGGCACTGGCCGGGCGCGGAGCGGGTGCTGCCACGGCTGACGCGCACCGCCGACCACGGCCTCCTGTGGATGGGGATCGCGGCGGGCGCGGCGGCCCTGGGCGGGCGGCCGATGCGGCGGGCCGCGCTGCGCGGGGTGGCGTCGCTGGCGACGGCGTCGGCGACGGTCAACACCCTGGGCAAGCGCTCGGTCCGGCGCGACCGGCCGCTGCTGGACGCGGTGCCGGTCATACGGCAGCTCAGCCGCCAGCCCTTCACCACCTCCTTCCCGTCCGGCCACGCGGCCTCCGCGGCCGCCTTCGCCGCCGGTGTCGCCTTCGAGAACAAGTGGTGGGGCCTGGCGCTGGCGCCGGTCGCCGCCTCCGTGGCGTTCTCCCGCGTCTACACGGGCGTGCACTACCCCGGCGACGTCCTGGCGGGCGCCGCGCTCGGTGTGGGCGCGGCCCTGGCGGTGCGCGGTCTCGCGCCGACCCGGGCGCAGCTGGCGCCCCCGGCGCGGCCCGCGGCCGACGCGCCCGCGCTGCCGGCGGGGCGCGGGCTGTTCGTGGTGGCCAACCACGCGTCCGGGCAGCGCACCGGGCCGCGCCCCGACCGGGTGCAGGAGGTGCGCGGCGTGCTGCCGGAGGCCGAGGTGGTGCTGTGCGGCGATCCGGAGTGCCCGCCGATGGAGAAGGCGCTGGAGGAGGCCGCCGGGCAGGCCGAGCGGACCGGCGGCGCGCTGGGCGTCCTGGGCGGGGACGGCACCGTCTGCGCCGCGGCGGCGGTCGCCGTACGGCACGGTGTGCCGCTGGCGGTGCTGCCCGGCGGCACCCGCAACCACTTCGCGTACGACCTGGGCATCGAGACGCTCGGGGACGCGGCGCGCGCGGTGGAGAGCGGCGAGGCGGTCGCGGTGGACCTGGCCGGCATCCGTACCGCGCCGGGCGAGGACCCCACGTACTTCCTCAACACCTTCTCCATCGGCGCGTACCCGGAGCTGGTGCGGGTGCGCGAGGAGTGGGCGGGCCGGATCGGGGCCTGGCCCGCCGGGGTGCTGGCGGCCTGGAAGACGCTGCGGACGGCCGACCCGATGACGGTGGAGGTCAACGGCAAGCGGCGGGAAGTGTGGCTGCTGTTCGCGGGGAACTGCGCGTACCGCGGGCTGGGTCTGGCGCCGGTGCGCCGGCACGACCTGGCGGACGGCGTGCTGGACGTGCGGGTGGTGCACGGCGGGCGGCTGGCCCGTACGCGGCTGCTGACCGCGGCCCTGACGGGTGCGCTGCGGCACTCCCCCGTGCTGAGCGAATCCCGGGTGCGCTCGGTGCGCATCGGCGGCCTCGCGGAGGGCGGCGTGCTGGCGTACGACGGCGAAGTCGCTCCGGCTCCGAGTGAGTTGACGATCTGCAAGGAGAACGAGGCGCTGACCGTCTACCGTCTGCTGCCCGAATAGCAAGACGGCATTCTCATGATGCGGTCATCCGGCGTACGGTGAGGACGGCCACCGACCGGGAGAGCGAAGGAGCCGTCCGCCATGCCGCACGAGTCCGCCGTCCACGCCCACGAATCCCACGGGCACCGTGAGTCCGCCGTCTACACGCACGGGCACCACGAGTCCGTGCTGCGCTCGCACACCTGGCGCACCGCGGCCAACTCGGCCGCGTACCTGCTGGGCGCGCTCGAGCCGCACATGGAGATCCTGGACATCGGCTGCGGCCCCGGCACCATCACGGCCGACCTGGCCGCGCTGGTGCCGCGGGGCCGGGTGACCGGGCTGGAACGCGCACCGGAGGTGCTGGAACAGGCGCGGGCCACCGCCGAGGCGCGCGGTCTGACCAACGTCCGCTTCGTGACCGGCGATGTCCACGCCCTGGACTTCCCGGCCGGCTCCTTCTGCGTCACCCACGCCCACCAGGTCCTCCAGCACGTGGGCGACCCGGTCCGGGCGCTGCGCGAGATGCGGCGGGTGACGAAGCCGGGCGGCGTGGTGGCCGTACGGGACGCGGACTACGCGGCCATGACCTGGTACCCGGCCGTCGACGGCATGGACGGCTGGCTGGACCTCTACCACCGGGTGGCCCGCGCCAACGGCGGCGAGCCGGACGCCGGGCGGCGCCTGCGCGCCTGGGCGCGGGAGGCCGGTTTCGCCGATACCGCGATCACCTCGACCGCCACCGCCTGGTGCTACGCGGCCCCCGAGGAACGCGCCTGGTGGAGCGGCCTGTGGGCGGACCGCACGGTGGCCTCCTCGTACGCCCGGCTGGCGGTGGACGGCGGGCACGCCACCGAGGACGAACTGCACCGGATCGCCGGTGCCTGGCGGGAGTGGGGCGCGCGGGAGGACGCCTGGTTCGGCGTGCTGCACGGGGAGATCCTCTGCCGGGTCTGACACCCGGTGCCGCGGTACGGGCCCGGGCTGGTCCGCCGCCCGGGCCCGTACGACGGCCGCTGACCCGACCGCCACGCCCGACGCGCACCATCCCCGGGGCGCCGGTAGGAAAGATCCGTGAGACCGATGCACGGACGGGCCGCTCCCGCCGCCCTGGCCGCCCTGGCGGCGCTGACGCTCCTCTCGGCGGCCTGCGGCCCCCAACGGCCCGCCGCGGGGCGCCCCGGCGCCACCTCCGGGCAGCCCGCCAAGGCCGCGCGGCCCGGTGGCTTCACCCTCCTGGCCACCGGGGACGTGCTCCCGCACACCGAGATCATCGAACAGGCCCGCAAGGACGCGCACGGCCGCGGCCACGACTTCGGGCCCATGTTCGCCGCGGTCCGCCCCCAGGTGTCCGGCGCCGACCTGGCGATCTGCCACATGGAGACGGTGTACGGCCCGGACGGCGGCCCCTTCACCGGCTACCCCGCCTTCCAGTCCCCGCCACAGGTCGCCGCCGCCCTCAAGGCCACCGGCTACGACTCCTGCTCCACCGCCTCCAACCACACCCTGGACGCGGGCGCCGACGGGGTGCGCCGCACGCTCGGCGCCCTGGACGCGGCGGGCGTACGGCACGCCGGCTCGGCCCGCTCCGCCGACGAGGCCGCCCGCCCCACCCTCCTCAAGGCCGGCCGGGCGACCGTCGCGCAGCTCGCGTACACGTACGGCACGAACGGCATCGCCGTACCCGAAGGGCGGCCCTGGACGGTCAACCTCATCGACCGGGACACGATCCTCGCCGACGCGCGGGCCGCCCGCCGGGCGGGCGCCGACGTGGTCGTGGCCAGCCTCCACTGGGGCACCGAGTGGCAGCAGGAACCCGACGCGCAGCAGCGCTCCCTCGCCCGGTCCCTCACCGCCGCCCGTACCGGGGGGCGCCCCGACATCGACCTGATCATCGGCACCCACGCGCACGTCCCGCAGGCGTACGAGAAGGTCAACGGCACCTGGGTCGTCTACGGGATGGGCGACCAGCTGGCCGGCTACATGTACAACCCGCAGGGCGCGGTGGACTCCCGCGGCAACCAGAGTTCGATGGCCCGCTTCACCTTCGCCCCGCCGGACGCCGCGGGGCGGCGCTGGACCGTCGCCAAGGCGGAGTTCACCCCCCAATTCACGGACGTGGACCACGCCTTCCGCGTGGTGCCGCTGACCGCCGACGCGCCCGGCGGGTCCGCCCACGCGCGGGCCCGCGACGCCGTACGCGAGGTGGTGCTGTCCCGCGGTGGCGCCGCCGACGGCCTGACGATGACCGGTTGACCGGGGAGCGGGGCGGGGAAGCGGAGCCGGATCACCCAACTGATCGCATGGGGCGCGGCACCCCAACTACGCTTCCCCCATGGACATTCTGGGGACCTCTCTGCGCGTGTGCGTGACCGATCTCGACGCCGCGATCGGTGTCTACGAACGGCTGACCGGCGCCGAGGCGATGCGCTTCCACCACGGCGGCGTCTCGGTCGCGGCCGTCGGCTGTTTCTTCCTGATGAGCGGTCCGGAGGCACAGCTCTCGGTGCTCCGCAAGATCACCGCGACGCTCGCCGTCGACGACGTGGACGACGCGGTGGCCGACCTGACGGCGGTCGGCGCGCAGATCATCGCGGGCCCGCTGCCGACGCCGATCGGCCGCAACGTCGTCGCCCGCCACCCGGACGGCTCGGTCTTCGAATACGTCGACCGCAAGGCGGCCTGACCCGCGCCGCCGGGCGCGGTGTCAGGAGACCTCCAGCACGATCTTCCCGCGGGTCCGGCCCTGCTGGCTGCGGCGGAACGCCTCGGCCGCCTCGGACAGCGGCAGCACCGTGTCCACGTGCACGGTGAGCTTCCCGGCGTCGGCGAGGTCGCCCAGCGCCGCCAGACCGGCGCTGTCCGGCCGTACCCACACCATGTGCCCGCCCTTCGCCGTCACCTCGTTGTCGGCGACGGAGGCGATCCGGGAGGTGTCCCGCAGCACCTCCTGTGAGACGTCGACGACGCCGTTGCCGACGAAGTCCACGGCCGCGTCCACCCCGTCGGGGGCCAGTTCCCGCACCCGCCCGGCCAGGCCGTCGCCGTACGTCACCGGCTCGGCGCCCAGGGAGCGCAGGAAGTCGTGGTTGCGCTCACTGGCCGTACCGATCACACGGGCGCCGCGGGCCACCGCGATCTGCACGGCGAGCGACCCGACCCCGCCCGCCGCGGCGTGCACCAGGACCGTCTCGCCCTCGGCCACCCCGGCCCGGTCCAGGGTCTGGCGGGCGGTGAGCCCGGCGAGCGGCAGCCCGGCGGCCTGCTGCCGGCTCAGCGCGGCGGGCTTGCGCGCCAGGGTCCGCACCGGCGCGGCGACCAGCTCGGCGAAGGTGCCGTGCTGGACCTCGTCCTTGCGCACGTACCCGACGACCTCGTCACCGACCGCGAACTCGGTCGCGTCCAGCCCGACCGCCTCGACCACACCGGCCACGTCCCAGCCGGGGATCAGCGGGAAGTGCACGTTCATCAGCGGATCGAGATACCCCGCCAGCACCTTCCAGTCCACCGGGTTGACCCCGGCCGCCGCCACCCGCACCAGCACCGAGTCCGGCCCCACCTTGGGGTCCGGCCGGTCGGTGTATTCGAGCACGTCGGGGTCGCCGTAGCGGTGTGCGATGACTG
Organism: Streptomyces sp. NPDC018019; assembly: GCF_044327805.1. Classification (NCBI taxonomy): domain Bacteria; kingdom Bacillati; phylum Actinomycetota; class Actinomycetes; order Kitasatosporales; family Streptomycetaceae; genus Streptomyces; species Streptomyces sp. NPDC018019. Next base: position 160,786 of record NZ_JBIRGD010000013.1, read on the forward strand.
CCTTCATGGTGATGTCTCCCGGGTGGGTCGACCGAGGGGACCGCCGCCCGTCCGCGGACGCCGGCTCACCGCGGTGTCATGGTCATGTGCAGGGTGCTGGGGTGCGGGTGCATCCCGTTGATCTCGCGTACGGTCTCGCCGGGCACCGGACGCAGTTTCCAGCGGGGCAGCAGCAGGGCGACGGCGGTGAGCATCTGTGCCCAGGCGAAGTGTTCCCCGATGCAGCGGTGGCGGCCGGCGCCGAAGGGGATGAAGGCCCCCTTCGGCAGGGGCGGGGTCCTCGGAAGCAGCCATCGGTCCGGGTCCAGGCGCAGTGGATCGGGGTAGTGGACAGGGTCACGCTGGAGGCTGTGGGGGCTGTAGCCGAGTTCGGTTCCGGCCGGCAGTTCGACGGTGCCGAGGCGTACGGGCGCCGTGGTACGCCGCATCACCAGCAGCACGCCGTGCATGCGCAGGGTGTCCTGCACGGCTCGTCGCGTGTAGTCCAGCCTGCCGAGGCATTCCCCGGGCGGCACGTCCCCGTCCGCCACGGCGCCGGCCTCGGCCACCACCCGCTCTTCCACCCCGGGGTGACGGGCCAGTTCGTGGAAGGCCCAGGAGAGGACGGCCGCGGTGGTCCCCACCCCCGCGAGGAGGATGCCGAAGGCCTCGTCGTGGACCTGCTGGGGCGGCGTCGGCTCGCCGGTCACCGGGTCACGGGCCGACAGCAGTGTGCTGATCAGGTCCTCGCCCGGGGCGGCGAGCCGGCGGGTGACGGCGTCCGCGATGGTCCGGTGAACGGCGCGGCCGGTGGCCGCGACACGCCGGTTGAAGGGCAGGGGGAGGCGTTCGAGGAAAGCCGGGCTCTGGTACTGGCGCACGAGATTGTCGAGCAGTTCGGGCAGGGCACGGCCCAGGGTCCGGACGGTGGCCTCGTCGGGGTCGTGGCCGAACAGGGCGTCCATGGTGTTGCGGAGGACCAGACCGGTCATGGCCTGCTGCACGTCGACCACCTGGCCGGGGCGCCAAGAGGCACTGAGGCGCAGGGTGTTGCGCCTCAGCAGCGCGGCGTGGGCGACGGTGCCGGTGCGCCGCAGGGCGGGCTGCATCAGCCGGCGTTGCCGGAGGTGGAAGGCGCCTTCGGAGCCCAGCAGGCCGTTGCCCACCAGCTTCCGTCCGCGTTCGAAGAGGATGCCACGGGTGATCTTGTGGGCGTCGGTGACGAGGATGGTGTGCAGGTACTCGGGCTCGTTGAGCATGTACATCGGCGTACCGCCGATCCGGATGCGCACGATGTCGCCCAGGTCGCGCACCGCCTCCAGGAACGCGAAGGGCCGGTTGACCAGCGGCAGGGCATGGCCGAGCAGTGGCAGCCGCCCCGGTGGGCACGGCAGGTCGGCGAGCCGTCGCGGCACAGCGGCGGCGGTCTCGGACAGCATCCGGCGGCACTCCTCGGAAGTCGGTTCCCGGCTCATCCTCGGCGGCGTACGGCCCGGAACCGGCGCGCCACACCCTCCGGCACCGTGCACAGCCGCCATTCGGCGGTCAGCGGCCGTCGGCCCGGCCTGCGTCCCGGCGCTCGTGTCACCCGAGTGGCCCGCGCCCGGTGGGCCTGGAGGCGGGCCGTGTGGTCGCGTGGAAGGAGGCCGGCCCGTGCGGGGGCGGAGGCCGGTCAGCGAAGCGGCGCACCACTGGTCGCCGCCGTCGACAGGAGTCGCTGATGTCACTGCCCCGCTGGAGCCGTACCGCCGTGCCGGCCTGTGCGCTGGCCGCCGCAGGCTGCGTCCTGTCCTGGGCCGGCGCGGCGGCCGGGGTGACCCCGAGCGTGCTGCCCGCTCCCCAGGTGAAGGTCGGCAAGGCGCAGACGGACCTGTGTCCGACGCCCGCCGTCGCCACAGCGCTGGCCGACCAGGGGGTGGCGCTGGAGGCGAAGAGCCCGGGCACCGTCATCGATTCGGGCGGGCGCCGGTGTGTCCGGCTGCCGATCACCCGGGGCGAGTTCGCGCTGGACCTCAGCAAGGGGTCCGTACCGGCCGACGGCGGCATCGTCTTCACGAAGGCCGGGGGCCGCAGCGTGTCCTTCACGGACGTGGTGTTCGACTTCGGCTCCCACAAGGCCAACGGTACGGCCACCGCCGACGGCACCAAGGCCGGGCGGGCGCGGCAGCAGGCGGTGGAGCTGTTCTCCTTCAGCTTCCAGATGGAGAAGACCAAGGTCGATCTCACCAAGGGCGCCGCCCAGGGCGCCGCGGCCCTGAGCCTGGGCACCGGCGGCCACACCGCGCTCAAGGACGCCTTCGGCACCAGCCCGCTGCCCGCCCAGGGAACGGTGTTCGACGGTACCGCCGGTGGTGACGTCGCCCAGGCGGCGCAAGCACTCTCCCGCGCCCTGCTGCCGTGACGACCACCCAGGACGGTGCCCTCGGCCGGGCCGCCCCCGGTGTCCGGGTACCCCGTGCCGCAGAGCAGATCCGTGTCGTGCTCCCCCCGCGGTACTGCCCGCTGCCCAGCGCCGTACATCCGGACACCGACCGGCTGAACGCCCGCGCGGCGGCCTGGCTGAACGGGTACGGCCTGTGCCGGGACGGCGCGCAACGGGTGCGGATGACCGGCAACGACGTCGGAGGGTTCTACGGCCGGATCATGCCCCGGGCGCCGGCCGGCCGGCTGCAACTCGCGGTCGACTGGTGCGCGCTGATGTTCGCCTTCGACGACCTGCACTGCGACGAGGGCCCGGCCAGCCTGCGCCCCGGGGACTTCGCCGGCTTCGCCACGCGCCTGCTGCGCGTGCTGGAGGCGCCGGGGACCGTGCCGGACGGGGCCGGGGACCCGTTCCTGGAGGCGGCGGGCGACCTGGCGGCGCGCTGTCGCGCCGAAGGCACACCGGTGCAGGTGCGGCGCATGGTGGACGGGCACCGCGCCTGGTTCCTCGCCGTGCTGTGGGAGTTCGGCTGCCGCCTGGACGACCGTACGCCGTCCCTCGACGACTACGCCCACCTGCGCCAGCACACCGCGGCCGGTACGGCGACCACCAGCTGGATGGAGATCGTCGACGGCGCGGAGATACCCGGCGGGGACATGGACGCGCCCGCGGTGCGCGCGTTGAGCGAACTGGCCTTCACCACCGCGGCCTTCGACGACGACCTGTTCTCGTACGGCAAGGAGCGCTGGCTGGCCGCCCGCGCGCCCCGGCCCGCGCGCTGCCGGCTGAACCTCGTCGACATCCTGGCCGCCGAACACGGCCTGGACCTCGAAGCGGCGACCGCCACGGCCGTGGACCTGTGCAACCGGCTCACCCTGCGCTTCGTACGGCTGCGCGAGCAGGTGCTGCCCCGGGCCGGGGAGCCGCTGCGGCAGTACCTCGACCACCTCTCCCACCTGATCCGCGGCAACCTCGAATGGGGCCTGCGCGCCGGCCGCTACACCGACCCCGACGGCCGGCACCCCGGGGCCGTCCGTACCACCGGCTCCTTCACCTCGGCCGCGCCGCGCGCCGACGCCCCGCCGCCGATCCCGTCCATCGCCTGGTGGTGGGACCGGTTCTGAGGCCGCCGGGGCGACGGCACGCCGTCAGCGCCGTGGGCTGAGCACCAGGTCGACGCGGCCCCGCGGCCGCAGCGCGACCGCGGCCCTCGGTTCCGCGCGCGTCGGCACGGCGATACGGAACCGGCTCGTCATCGCGGCCACGACGAGGGCCGCCTGCTGGAAGAAGAACGACTGGCCGACACACTGGTGGGGCCCGTCCCCGAAGGGCAGGTACGCGAGCGGGTGCCGACCGCGGACGCGCTCCTCGGTGAAACGGCCGGGGTCGAAGCGCAGCGGCTGCTCCCAGAAGGCGGGCAGCCGGTGGGTCAGATAGGGGGAGAGCACCAGGGTGGCGCCGGCCGGGATGGCCACCCCGTCGATGACGTCCTCGGCGGCGGCCGCCCGCGGCACCGCCCACGCCATCGTGTACAGACGGCAGACCTCGGCCAGCACCCTCCGGGTGAGCTCCAGGTTGCGGGCGTGCCCGGGCCGGGGCGGCCCGCCGCCCAGCACCGCGTCGGCCTCGCGGCGGACCTCCGCCGCGAGGCCGGGGTGCTCCGCGAGGGCGACCCAGGTCCAGGTCAACGTGAGCGCGCTGGACTCCGAACCCGCCACGAACAGGGCCACGATGTCCTGCGCCACCTGCGCGTCGCTCAGCGCCCGGCCGTCGGCGTCCGCCCCGTCGAGCAGCGCGCTCATCAGGTCCGGGCCGCTGTGCCGCGCGTGCCGCGCCCGACGGATCAGCGGCAGCAGGATGCCGTTGACCGTACGGGTGGCACGGGCGAAGGCGCGGTCGCCCGGCAGCGGCACCGCGAGCGGCACGAAGGGCAGCGCCATCCGCCACAGCAGCGAGTCGAAGGCGACGGCGACCGCCGCGGCGAGCCGGTCGCACTCCCGCTGCGGGATGCGCGAGCCGAAGAACACCGGGTTCACGACCCGGAGCACGATCCGGGTCATCTCCGTCACCGCGTCCACGGTCGCGCCCGCCGCCACCCGCGCCTCCAGCTCCGCCACCGCGTCGGCGACCGCGGCCGCCGTCCCGTCGGCGAAGGCGTGCGCGCCACCCGCCAGGCCCTTGCACCACAGGTCCCGGCTGGCCCGCCACTGCGGCCCCTCGCCCGCGATCCCCAGCCCCGTCAGACGGCCCATCGCCTTCCACATCGCCGTGCCCCGGCGGTAGTTCGCACCGTGGTCGCGCAGGACGTGCCGCAGATGGTCGGGGTGGGTGACCAGGAAAGGCCGGAAGGCCCCCAGGTCCAGCCGGGTCAGCGCGCCCTGCGACTGCCGCCCGGCACGCTCCATCAGCTCCAGCGGGCCGCCCGCCCGCAGGCCGCCGAGGACGTGCCGCAGGGCGACGGTGTGCGGCCGGTTGTCGGTACGGGTCGGCATGGCGGTGCTCTTTCGCGGCGCGGTGTGACGGACACGGCCGGGCACCCCGAGCGAGCCCGGTCACTGCCGGCTCGCACCCCGGCCCGCGCACCGCACCCTACGCACCGTCCACCGCTCCCCCGCCCAGCCACACCGGGCCATTCGGTCACGACCGGCCGAACACGGCCGTTCGGTCACGGCCATTCGGTCACGACCGGCCGGACACGATCGCCCGGTCACGCCCCTTCCGTATGGATGCGCTGGCCGTCCGCCCCGACGGTGACGCGGTGCTCGCTCCAGCCGGGCCAGCCCAGCTCTCCGTAGGAGCGGCGGGGGCGTTGGGCGCGGGTCTTCATGAAGGAGACGGCTTTGACGAGGTGGCCGGTGGCGTTGCCGTGGCCGTCGCAGACCAGTCTGAGCAGGGCGTCGGTGTGGTAGGGGGTGTCGAGCGGGGTGACGATCACTCCCCCGGGGCGGACCTGGCGCGGCCAGGCGGCGGGGACGTGGCGGACGGCCGCCGTGGACAGGATGCGGTCGTACGGCGCGGCCTCGGCGTACCCGGCCTCGCCGTCCCCGACCACGGTGTGCGGGGCGAGACGGAGTGCGGTGAGGTTGCCGGCGGCCCGCCGGGCCAGCTCGTCGTCGATCTCCACCGTGACGATGTTGGCGGCGCCGACACGGCGGGCGAGCAGCGCGGTGGTGTAGCCGCTGCCCGTACCGATCTCCAGGACCTTGTCGAGCGGCTGCGGATCGAGGTGGTGCAGCATGTCGACGATGACGGCGCTGCAGGAGAGGGAACTGGTGAAACACCCGCCGGCGGCGGCGGGCCCGTCCTCGGGCCGTACCCGGCCGTCGTCGATCTGCGTGATCAACGCGGTCAGAGGGCGGTAGACCGCCTTGAGCCACTGCCGCGGGCGCTCGGTGCGGTCCAGCACCGGGTAGCGCCCGTCCTGCGGGTTGGGCCACCACACCCGGTCCGGTACGAAATGCTCCCGCGGCACCTCCAGGAACGCCGCCCGCAGCCAGTCGCGGCCGTGGAAGTAGCCGCCGTCGTACCCGTCGATCGCGGCCGCACACGCCCGTCGCAACGACGCCGCGTCCACCATCCCGGCACCGGGCCGCGCTACTCGTCGTCCTCGTGCTCCGGCGGCGTGTCGTCCCGCGGCATCGGACTGCCCGGCTCCCCCGGACTCGCGTGCTCCCCGCCGACCTGCCCGTTCTGCTCCTGCCGATGCCCCACCACGACGCACCCCTCCCACCGACCGACCCCACCGGCAACCAGTCTCCGGCCCCGCCCCGGGAAAACGCCACCTCTCCCCAGAGCTGGGGTGCGACGGCGGGTCGGGCCGGGTTCGTCCGCTGTGATGCGCGGCCCCATTGTGGCGGAGGCGCCGTTCCCCGCAGGCCGGTGACTCATCTGTCTCGGTGCAGGTCGGTGATGTGGGTGAGGACCTCTGCCACGTGGGGGCGCAGCCGGGCCTTCAGGGCTTGGGACCATTCCTCTTCCGTGTAGAGGCAGTTGAGGTACAGGTGTCTGGCGTGTTCCAGGACGGGGCGGTGTGGTGCGGGGAGGCGGGCGAGGGCCCAGTCCGCGGCGGCGTCCTTGGGTCTGATCTCGCCCGTGGCGAGGGTGGTCCAGACGCGGGCGAGGGTGAGCAGGACGTTGCGGGTGTCGTCGGCCAGGGCGTCGAGGAGGTCGGGGATGCCCGCGACGCTCGCCCGGACGAGGTCGGTGTGCGGCACGGGGTCGAGGAGCGCGGCGGGAGGCGGGCCGGTGAGCGGGTGGTCGCCCGCCAGCACCGCCGTGAGCGCCAGGGCCAGGTCCGGCATCGGGCCGGGCCGTGGTGGCCCGCCCGTCCGGAGTTCGTCGCGCAGCCACTCGCCGTACAGGAAATCCCCGGTCGGTGGGTACCGCCAGGGGCGCACCTCGGACCGGACGACGACGGTCAGTTCGTCCGGTGGTCTGCTCAAGCTGCTCCATCACGTCAGTGTCGGGCACCGCCCGCTTACCGGCACGCGCGTTTCCGGCGGCCGGCCCGGCGCCCGTCACCGGTGCCGTGCCTCACACCGCCCGCATCCGGAATTCGTAGCGCTCCGGGAGCGGGTGGTCGGCGCGGGCCCTGGCCCGGACGGTGTCGGTGACCGGGCCGGTGCCCGCGGTCATGCGCTCGGCGATGGCGTACCAGGTGTCGCTGAGGACTTCGTCGCCCTCGCGGAGGTCGGGGACCTCGAAGCCGCGGTCGAAGACGGCGCGGGCGGCCCGTACGTCCCCCTGCGCCAGGGCGGCCTGGGCGGTCAGCAGGGCGAAGCGGCCGTCGGCGCGGAGGTCCGCCGGGAGACGGCCGAGGGCGGCGGCGGCCTCGTCGCTCCGCCCGGCCGCGAGCAGCGCGGGGACCGCGGCCCGTACCAGGGCCGGGAGGAGCGGCGCGGTGTCCGCCGCCGGTTCCTCCTCGGTGTCGTCGGGAGCGCAGGCCAGCGCCTCGGCGTAGCGCTGCGCCGCGCGCGCCGTCTCGCCCGCGGTCTCCTCGGCGACGGCGAGGCAGTACAGGGGCCGGCAGTCCGCGCCGTGCGCCAGGGCCCGTTCCCAGCTGCGGACGGCCTGGGCCCGGTCGCCCGCGTGCCACTGGGCGATGCCGAGGTGGTGGTCGGTGGCCGGGCCGGGCGGCGCGGACTCCAGCAGGTCCCGCCACGGCGGGGCGACCAGGGACGCGGTGGGCACATCCGCCCCGCGCGGGAAGTCGCCGGTGTGCAGCAGGGTCAGCCAGGGGCGTTGTTCGGGGCCGAGGGTGGACTCGGCGAAGGGGGTGCCGGGCAGCTCGTGGCCGGTGCGGGCCTGTTCCAGGGCGCCCCAGCCGGAGCCGGTGGCCAGCGTCTCCTTCGGTTCGAGGTCGGCGTACGGCCGCCAGGCGGCGTAGGCGGCGTCCACGCTGTCGCGCGGCAGCGCCGCTTCGAGCCGGTCGCCGACCGCGCGGCGGGCCGCGTCCCAGTCCCGGCCGTGCACCGCCGCGGGGTCGGCGGCGAGCGGCCCGTACGCCTCCAGCCAGGCGAACTCCGCGCCGCCGTCCAGGCGCAGATGTTCCAGCTGCGTACGGGCCAGGCCCGCCTGGATCTCCGCGTAGCCGCCGGTGCCGGGCTCGGTGAGCCACTGCTGCCAGCGGCGTCCGGCGCGGCCCGCGCCCCACAGGAACAGCTTCCGGCCGCGCAGCGTGTCGGTGGAGGTGTGCACCAGGCCGCGGCCGGTGGCGTCGAGCGAGGCGATCCAGCGGCGCTCGCCGTCCGGGATGTCGTAGAAGTGGTCGGCGGGGAATTCGCTGCGCAGCGGGTACGTGCGGTCGGCGCCGTCGGACTCGGGTACGGGGATGCGGCGCAGCCGGTGCTCGTAGCCGAAGTGCCAGGCCGCGTCCGCCGGGGCGAGGACGCGAGTGTGCTCGTCCTCCGGTACGGCGGTGTTGGACCACCAGTAGGCGGGCACCGCGGTCAGGTGCGGATTGCGGATGCGGACGCCGACGTGGAGGAAGTCGGAGCTTTCCGGGAGCCAGAGGTCCACCTGGAAGGGCAGGTTCCGCAGCCGTTCCCACTCCCACAGCCGCAGCATCTCGCCGCCGTCGGGCGCCGGTACGGTCGCGGCGTGCACCGGGGCGCAGGAGAGCGTGGTGTGGCCGGTGGCGCCGATGTTCCACTCGATGCCGCCGGAGAACCAGGCGCCGTTGAGGGCGAAGTGGGCGGGCTGGAGCACGGGGTTGCGGTACAGGAGTTCGCGGCCGGTGGGCTTGTGGTGCAGGGAGTGCACCCGGCCGCCGAGGCCGGGCAGGACGGTGGCGCGCAGCCGGTCGTTCTCGATGACGAGCGCGTCGAGGGTGGTGTCGGCGCGCGTCCGGCCGTAGCCGTCGCGGATGCTCACGGGCAGCAGGGAGTCCAGCGGCGCGTAGCGGAGCTGGCGCGCCATGTCGGGCGGCAGGTCCAGGTCCGTGGACAGCTCGACGCGGTGCACGTCGGCCGGGGCACGTAGGGCGGGCAGCGGGCTGGCCGGGCCGACGGGTGCTGCGGGAAGGGACAGGGTCGTGCGTCGCACACTCGTGGCCACGGCTCGCCTCGCATGGTGGTACCGGGCCACCTCGGGTGCGGTGGCCGCCTGTTGACCATGGAACCCTGTCGGCGCGCGCCTGAACAGGGCCTATTGAGGCCGACTGCGGTCAGGGCCGCGCCAGGACGCTTTCGAGGAGGCCGGCGAGGAGCACCGCGCCGGTGCCCTCGGGGTCGAGGTCCGGGTCGTAGATGGCGAGGTCGAGCCCCACGCAGCGCGGCGAGGCGGCCAACGGCGCCAGCAGCTCGCGCAGTTCCGCGGGGAGCAGGCCGCCGGGGTCGGGGCTGTCGACGGCGGGCATGACGCTCGGGTCGAGCACATCCGCGTCCAGGTGGATCCAGAAGCCGTCCGGGGTGGTGTTCTGGATGTCGCGCAGCACCTTGCGGGCGACGGCGGCCGGTTCCTGCTGCCGGATCTCGGTGGCCGTGCGGTGGGAGATGCCCAGGCCGGTCAGTTCCGAGCGGTCCTCGTCGTCGTCGCGGATGCCGAGGATGTGCAGGTCGGTGTCGCGTACGTACGGTCCGAGGCCGTCGATGCCGGTGAGGTCGGGCTGGCCGCGGCCGGTGATCTGGGCGGTGCCCTCGCCGGCCGCGGCGCCGACCGGGCCGCTGCGGCCGGTGTTGCCCGGGTGCCGGAAGTCGGCGTGCCCGTCGAGGTAGGCGACGCCGTACCGGCCGGTGCGGCGCAGGGCCAGGGCGGCGCCGAGCAGGATGGAGCAGTCGCCGCCCAGGAGGACCGGGAACTCGCCCGCGCGCACGTGTGTCTCGACGCGGGCGGCGAGCCGGCGCGTGTAGTCCGCGATGGCGGCGGCGTTGAAGTCGCCGTCGCCCTCCCGCCAATCGCCCAGGTCGTAGCGGGGCGGGACGACCACGCCGCCTTCCAGGGCGCCGAGCCGCCGCAGCAGGCCCTGTTCGCGCAGGGCGCCGGCCAGCTTGTAACAGCCGGGGACGGTGCCCGGGGCGGGCGGGCGCAGGCCGAGGTTGGAGGGGGCGTCGAGGAGCACGATGCGGCGCATCCGGTCATCTCACCGCACCGGACGCCGAGGGGCAACGGGGTTCCGGGGGCCGGAGAGCGGGGCGGGCGGGCACGTCGGGGGCCGGGCGCCGGGAAAAGGGAACGCGCGGCCGGGCACCGTATCGTACCGTTGCAAGCGCATCGATACGAATGGCGACGGAAAGAGGGCACGGCGATGGCGACGGAGCACACCTACCGGGTGATCGTGCGCGGCCGGTGGGACGGCCTGACCGACCGGGCCAGGGCGCGGCTGCTGGCCGAGGCGGACCGACACGGGCTGGCGCAGCACCGCTTCACGCCCGAGGGCTCGCTCGTCTACGACACCGCGCTGCGGTCGTTCACCTACCGGTACGTGATCGTCTCGGACGCGGCGGACGGCGAGGAACTGGCGGCGGCCCTCGCCGAGGAGAAGGCGGAGGCGGCGCTCACCGCGGCCGGGTACGGCTACCGGGACCTGCGTTCCTCGGCCACCGACATGGACACCATGAAGATCAACCGGAAGGGCCGCTGAGCCCGGAGGCCGGGCACCGGGCCCCGCTCACCGCTCCGGCGGCTCGTTGCACCGCAGCTGGTTCCCGAACGGGTCGGTGAGGGTCAGCGACAGCCCGATCTCGTTCTCCTCCAGGCCGGGCTTGAGGAACGGGTAGTCCTTGCCCGCCAGTTCGGCGTGCAGCGCGCGCACGCCGGCCAGCTCCACGTACACCACCGAGCCCGGCGTCCCGTCGCCGTGGTGCTCGGAGAGGTGCAGGACCAGGCCGCCGCGGGACACCTGCGTGTACAGCGGCAGCTCCGGCGCGAAGCGGTGCTCCCAGTCGACGGCGCAGCCCAGGTAGCCGAGGTAGAACGCGTGCGCCTTGGGCACGTCGAAGACGCGCAGCACCGGGACGGGGTGCCGGAAGGTGATCTCTGACATCAGGCCGCCTCGAACATGTCGCTCGTGATCGCCCAGCGTTCGTGGTCCCGCCAGGCGCCGTCGATGAACAGGAAGTCGGGTGAGTAGCCCTCCAGCCGGCAGCCCGCGCGCCGGGCCAGCGCGACCGAGCGTTCGTTGGCCGGCTGGACGTTGATCTCCAGCCGGTGCAGCCCCAGCTCGTCGAAGGCGTACCGCATGGCCAGCCGCAGCCCTTCGCTCATCAGGCCGCGCCCGGCGGCGTGCGCGAACGCGCCGTAGCCGACCGCGCCGCAGCGGAAGGCCGCGTACACGATGTTGTTGACCGTCAGGAAGCCCGCGATGCGGCCGGAGTCCAGCTCACAGATCAGGAACCCCTCGCGCGTCGGCTCCTGCAGCTTGGCGAAGTAGCCGTCGTACGCCGCGTCGGTGGTCGGCGGCGCCAGCCACGGCCGGTGCAGCCGCACGCTCTCGCGCGCCCGCGCCGTGAACTCCGCGCGGTCCGCGGCGGAGAAGTGCCGGATGCCGACCCGCGGACCGGTGGCGAGATAGTGATCGTCACCCATCGTCCGATCGTACGAAGTGCCGCGCCGCGGCGCCAGGCATTTCGGCCGGGTGCGCGAGCCGCGGGCGTCCGGTCCGCCGGTCCCGCCGGGGCGTGCGCCGCGCCCCGCGGGTCAGCGGTCCGCCCAGACCGGCGCGTCGGCGCCCAACCGGCCCGGCGGCCGGTGCCAGTTGGCCGGGCCGCCGTCGAAGGTGACGGGCGGCAGGGCGTGGCGGAGGTGGCCGAGGGGGCTCGGGGTCTCGGTGAGGTACGGGGCCGGGTCGTACGGAGGGGCCGTCGGCCGGGCGGCGGAAGGCGGCTCGGCCGGGCCGTTGACCAGCCAGCCGGCGGTCCGGGCCAGGGCGAGGGTGGCCAGCCGGGTGCCGCCGGTGCGGGACTGTTCGGTCAGCGCGCGCAGGACCGCCGCGGCCAGCAGGTACCCCGTTCCGTGGTCCAGGGCCTGGGCGGGCAGCGCTCCCGGAGTGCCGTCCGTGGCCGCCTCGGTGACGGCGATGCCGGTGGCCGCCTGCACCAGGCTGTCGAAGCCGCGCCGCCCGCGCCACGGCCCGTGGTCGCCCCAGGCGGAGAGCCGGGCGACGACCAGGCCGGGCCGGCGTTCCGCCAGGGCCTCGGGCGCCAGCCCGTACCGGTCCAGGGCGCCCGGCCGGTAGCCGGTGACGACCACGTCGGCGGTGGCGAGGAGGGCGTCGAGGGCCGCGCGGCCGGACCGGGACCCGAGGTCGAGGGTGGCCGAGCGCTTGCCGAAGCCGGTGTCGCCGTGGGCGTCCGGGCTCTCCGGCAGGTGGGGCGCGTCCAGGCGCAGCACGTCGGCGCCGAGGAGCGCGAGGGTCCGGGTGGCGACCGGCCCGGCGATCACCCGGGTCAGGTCCAGCACCCGCAGCCCGGCGGCCGGGAGCAGCGGCCCGTCGCCGGTGCCGAGCGCGGTGAGGCGCCGCCGCGGGGCCCCGGCGCCGATGCTCTCCAGCGTCAGCAGCGGCCGGGCGGCCACCGCCGCGCCCTGCTCGTGCGCGGCCCAGCGGCCGGGCGTACGGACGGCGACCGCCAGTCCGCCCGCCGCGTAGACGGTCTCCTCGGCCTCCTCGGCGCGCCGCCCGGCGAGTTCGGCTGCCACGTCCGCCACGTCCGCCGTACCCGGCAGGCCGAGCGCGGCGAGCAACCGGGCCCGGTGGTGCGGGTAGTTGGCGTGGGTGCGGACCCAGCCGTCGGCGGTCCGCCAGAAGCGGGAGAGCGGCGCGAAGGCCGCAGGGGCGCGGCCGTCGATCAGCAGGTGGCGTTCGCTGCGGAAGGCGGTGGCGACCGCGCCGTCGTCGACGCGTACGTCCGGTACGGCGCGTCCGGTACGGCGGGCGGTCAGCTCGGCGGCGGCGAGCGCGCAGACGGCGACGGCCGAGCGGGCCGCCGGGAGCACGGGGAGCCGGGCCGCGAGCGGGCCCTCGGCCACACCGGGAGGGCCGCCGTACGCGATGCGTTCCAGCAGGGCGGGAGCACCGCCGAGGGCCGCCCAGGCCGTGTCCGTGGTGGGCGCGGCGGTGTGGCCGGCCCGGCCCGCCGCCCCGGTCACCGCGCCGTCCGCCGTACCGCCGTGTACATGCACCATGCAGGAAGTCTGACACCCGGCGCGGTACGGCGTCGGTCAAGAACGATCAAATCCTGTCGGCCGCGGTACGGATCGCGCAGGCCGCCGCGTACCCGTCGGGCACCGTGACGTCCGCCATCTCCCACCCCGGCACCGGAATCGGCACCGGCCCCGCGCCGACCAGCGTGGTGGTCATCAGGTCGCCCGCCAGCCCGCTGCCCATGCCCTTCAGACACGCCTCCTTGCGGGTCCAGCAGCGGGCGAAGGCGGCCGGCCGGCCGGCCTCCGGCAGGGCGTCCAGCGTCGCCCGCTCCTGGGGGTGCAGCATGCCCGACACCTCGGCCACGGTCCGCGGCGACGCCTGCTTCTCGATGTCCACGCCCACCGGCGTACGGGCGACACCGATCAGCGCCATGTCGCCGGTGTGGGAGAGCGAGAAGTGCAGCGGCACCCCGGCGCCGGCCAGCGCGGGCCGCCCGTGCGGCTCGTCGCAGCAGGGGCAGGGTTCGCGCACGAAGCGGAGCGCCGCCGGGTCGCGGTCCAGGCAGGCGCCGAGCAGGCGGCGCAGCGCGGCGTGCGAGGTGGCGTAGGTGTCCCGGTCGCCGGGCCGGACGAAGGCGGCGGTGCGCTTGCGCTCGGTCGCGTCCAGCACCGCGGTGTCGTGCAGTCCGGCCTCGGGCACGGTGCGCACCAGCCACAGCGCCACCGCCGGTGCGCCGTCCGCGGGCAGCGGGTCCGGCAGCGCTGCCGGGTCGTACGCCTCGGGTATCAGGGCGGGCCGCGCGGCGCCGCACTCCTCGCTGGGGGCCCAGGTATCGCCCGTGGTCATCGGTCGTACTCCCTCGTCCTCTTGTCGCGCATCCGCCCGGGGCCGTTACGGCCGTACCCGGTGACCGTACCCGGCTTGCGGGGCGCGCGCGGCCCACTCGCGCTCCCCCGCGCTCGGCGCGGCCAGCGCGAGCCGGCGGTGCGTCCGGCGGAGCAGCGCACGGGCGAGGACCGGGTGCACCCGCCGGACCACCGCGAAGTACAGTCGCCCACCGGCGTCGTGGGTGCGCACGACCGTGCTCAGCGTCACCCGGCCGCCGTGGCCCGCGGTCCGGCCGTCCGCCCCCGCGGCCGGACTCTCGACCAGGACCGACGCCCGGAAGTCCAGGTGGCGGGCGTCCCGGCCGAGCAGGATCTCGCCACCGTCCGCGGTCTCCGCGCGGCCCCGCTCGGGGAACGCGCCGCGCAGCACGTCCTTCCAGGCCGCCGGGTCGCGCGGCATCCCGGGCGGCAACGGCAGCTGCCAGGCGTCCTGGAAGTCGGTGCGCGCGAAGGCGCCACGGGCCAGCCGGGCGCCGGGCGGGACGGCGACGGCGGTGGGGCGCGCCCACAGGAGCCGGTTGAGCAGCCGGACCCACGGCGACCGGCGGACCGGGGCGCGGATGGTACCGGTGGCGGCCCGTTCGGCGTTGTCGAGGACCTCTTCGACGACGGTGGCGTGCACCCACCGGATCGCCGGCGGCCACAGCAGGCGCTGGACGCCCTTGAGCCGGTCCTCCAGCACGTGCGTCACCCGGCAGCTCCCGGCGTCGAGCGGCGTGATCTCGACGGCGTGGTGGCCGCCGCCGGGGAAGTCGAAGCGGACCCGGCGCCCCGGCTCGTACGCCGTGACGCGGTAGCGGACGAAGCCGTGGCCGCCGGTCGCGCCGACGCCCAGCGGACGGTCGAAGCGCATGGCGGGCCAAACGGGCACCGGGAACAGCGGGTCGTCGTCGGCGGCCAGCCGGTCGAGCAGGGCTCCGACCGTCTCGGCCGGCGCCGCGACGGTGCGGGCGTGGACATCGCGGACCGTGCGCATCGGCACCTCCATACGGTGGCGTATGTTTGACCGTACGGTAGCGTATGGACATGGCACGACGGCGAACTGACGGCCCTTCGGAGGGCCTCTCGGGCGGCACCGGGCAGGGCACACGGGAAGACAGCGGCCCCGGGAACACGCGGCGCGGCGGGGCCCGCCGGCGTCTGACCGCGCAGGACTGGGCCGAGGCCGCCCTCGCGGCCATCGGCGAAGGCGGCCTGGCGGCAGTGGCCGTGGAGCCGATCGCCGCCCGCCTCGGCGCCACCAAGGGCAGCTTCTACTGGCACTTCGCCAACCGGGAGGCGCTGATCGACGCCGCCCTGGAACGCTGGGAGCAGCTGCACACCGAAGTGGTCATCAAGGAGCTGGCGGCGGAAGCCGACCCGGAGTGGCGGCTGCGCGCCCTGTTCGCGTACGCGACCGCGGCGGCGGCCGAGGACCCGCTGGAGGTGGCGCTGCTGGCGACGGCGGCGGACCCGCGCGTCGCGGCGGCCCTGCGGCGGGTGACGGACCGCCGTGTCGGCCACGTGGCCGGGCTGTTCGCCGCGCTGGGCTTCCCGGAGGCGGAGGCGCACCGGCGGGGGCTGCTCGCGTACACGGCGTATCTCGGCCACACGCAGTTGAACCATGCCGTCCCCGGGAGCCTGCCCGACGGGGCGGACCGCGACGGCTATCTGGACTCGGTGATCGACATCCTGCTCCGCCGGGACTGACCGGCTGTGCCCCCCCGAACCGGCCCGCGCGGGCCGGCAGACCGCGCCTCCCGGAACGACGGCCTCCGCCCGGCTGCGCCCGGCGCTGCCCGACACACCGCCGCCCGGCCGAAATTGGCCGGTCTGCGCATAGACGTATTCCGTGCAGGGAGCATGGGGTGGAGAGGCACCGGACCCGCCCGCGCGCACCACACCCGCCCCTCCCTCCTCCCCTCTCCCAGCCCTTATCTCCTCCCGACCCGCCGTCCGACAGCCTTGCCACAGGAGCCCGCCGGCCGCACCGCCCCCGCCGCCTGCCCACCTGGAGCCCACCTGGAGGTCCCATGACCGAGGCGCCGCCCTTCCCGCAGGACCGCACCTGTCCCTACCACCCGCCCACCGGCTACCAGCCCTTACGCGACGCCCGCCCGCTGACCCGCGTGAGGCTCTACGACGGGCGCTCCGTCTGGATGGTGACCGGGCACGCCGAGACCCGGGCGCTGCTGACCGACCCGCGGCTGTCCGCCGACCGGCAGAACCCGGCGTTCCCCTCCCCCGTCCCCGCCTTCGAGACCCTGCGCAAGGTGCGGACCCCGCTGCTGGGGGTCGACGACCCCGAACACAACACGCAGCGCCGGATGCTGATACCGAGCTTCAGCCTCAAGCGTGTCGCCGCGCTGCGCCCCCGCATCCAGGAGATCGTCGACCGGCTGCTGGACGCCATGGAGGAACAGGGCCCGCCGGCCGAGCTGGTGTCCGCCTTCGCGCTGCCCGTCCCGTCCATGGTCATCTGCGCGCTCCTCGGCGTCCCGTACGCGGACCACGAGCTGTTCGAGGGCCTGTCCCGCACGCTCCTGCAGAGCACCGACCCGCAGGAGATCGACGGGGCCCGGACCCGGCTGGAGGGCTACTTCACCGACCTGGTGGCCCGCAAGCGGCGGGAGCCGGGGGACGGCCTGCTGGACGAGCTGATCGCCGAGCGGCTGGCCACCGGCGAGCTGAGCCACCGCGAACTGGTCAACATGGCCATGCTCCTGCTGGTGGCCGGGCACGAGACCACCTCGAACATGCTGTCCCTGGGCACGTTCACGCTGCTGGAACACCCCGAGCAGTTCGCCGCGCTGCGCGCCGACGCGTCGCTGCTCCCGGACGCGGTCGAGGAGCTGCTGCGGTTCCTGTCGATCGCCGACGGCATGGTGCGGGTGGCGACGGCGGACATCGAGGTCGGCGGCGAGACGATCCGGGCGGACGACGGCGTGCTCTTCTGCACCTCGGTCGTCAACCGGGACGGCGCCGCCTACGCCTCCCCGGACACCCTGGACTGGGACCGCTCCGCCCGCCACCACGTCGCCTTCGGCTTCGGCGTCCACCAGTGCCTGGGCCAGAACCTGGCCCGCGCGGAGATGGAGATCGCCTTCGCCTCGCTCTTCGCCCGCTTCCCCGGCCTGCGGCTGGCGGTGCCCGCCGCCGAGGTCCCCGCGAAGCCGGGCCACTCGCTCCAGGGCCTGGTCGAACTGCCCGTCACCTGGTAGCGGCGCAAGCCGCCCGGCCCTCGCCCCACCGTGTAACGCCGACGAACGGAAGAATCACGCCATGAAGATCGCCATCGATACGTCCGTGTGCATCGGCTCCGGTCAGTGCGTACTGACCGCGCCGGGTGTGTTCACCCAGGACGACGAGGGGTTCAGCGCCCTGCTGCCCGGCCGCGAGGACGGCGCCGGCGACCCGCTCGTACGGGAAGCCGCCCGCGCCTGCCCGGTCCAGGCCATCTCGGTCTCGGACGACTGAGGACCGCGCACGGCCGCTCGCTTGGTGGCCGGAACCGGCTCTAGGCCGTGTCTTTGGATCAGCCAGGCGCCGCGGGCCCAGGATGATCCGAAAGGCACGGCCTAGTCCTCCGGCTCGTCCAGCGGCCCCCCCACGACGGGCAGTTCGAGCGTGCCGGCCTCCGTGGGGGAGCTGCGCACGGTCACCGGCTTGCTGCCCCGGTTGCCGAAGTACGCGGTGTCGCCGGCGGACATGACCAGGCGCAGCCGGTGCCCCGGTGCGAAGCGGTGCACGACCGCGGGCAGGTCGACGGTGAACTCCCGGGTGACGTCGGGCACCCGGACCGGGGCCACCAGCCGGTGGACGAGGCTCTTGCCGCCGTTCGGCGCGATGTCGTAGAGCTTGAGGAAGAGCAGCAGCCGGTCGGCCGCGTCGCCGGAGCGCTGCGTCCGCGCGGCCTCGGGGGAATGGACGCGGAGGGTGGCCCGGGGTGCTCCGACCACGTCCACGGGCTGCCCGCGCACCGGCTCGGACGTCCAGTCCAGGTAGGTGCCGCGGGTGTCGTACGGCTTGGGGTTCGGCAGTTTCAGCAGGGCGGCCAGCGAGCTTTCCGAATGGCTGGGCGCCACCCGCCAGTTGCGGTACTGGCGGCTGCCGGGGACCACGTCCGCTGGGGTGTCCACGAGCCTGCCGTCCCCGGACAGGTACAGCCGCTGCGGCATGCCGACGGGGTAGACCTCCGAGGTGGCGTAGGACGGGGCCTGGGGCGCCCAGTCGCGGTAGTACGCGAAGGCCGGGCCGGTGTCGGTGTCCCACTCCCGGCGCAGATAGCGGCCGAACCAGGCGAGGACCCGCCGGCCCACGTAACTGTCCTCGAAGTTCCCCTTGGCCAGGTCGAGTTCCCCGGGCGCCGGGTCGGTCATGCCGCCGCTGTGGCCCCAGGACTGCCAGATCATCGCCGTGTCGGTGCCCTGGGCCCGCAGGACCTCGAACGTCGCGGCGGCCTCGTTGAGGTTGAAGAGGGTGTCCGCCTGCCCCTGGACGAGCAGGGTGGGGGTGCGGACCGTGGCGAGGTAGGAGGCCGGGGAGACGCTGCGCGCGTAGGCGAGCGCGGCGCGCGTGCGGGCGGCCGGGTAGCGGCCGGAGTTCAGCAGCTTCTTCAGTTCGCACGCCTGCGCGACGAAGTGCACACAGCCCGCGCCGCCGCCCCGGGACGGATCCAGCCGCGGGTGGAGCAGCCCCTGGGCCTCGCCGATGAGGTAGAAGCCGTTGGTCCACTGGTACTTGTACGCACCCGGGCCGGGCCCCGCCACGCCGGTCGTGCGGTCGGCGTTGTTGGGGGCCAGCGAGTACCCGAGGTCGTGCCACGTGATCAGCGGGACCAGGGCGTCCAGCCGCTCGTCCACCGAAGCGGTGGCCAGCTGGATCGCGCCGCCGTACGAGCCGCCGAACATCCCCACCCGCGGGTCCCGCGGGCCGTCCCGGGTGACGAAGTCGATACGGGTGCCGTCCCGCGCCGTCCGCTGCCCGGCGAGCAGGTCGAGGAGCCGGCCGGCCGCCTGCCCGTCGATCCGCGGGTCGTCGAGGGAGATCGGGCAGCCGGTCCGGCCGAAGCCGAGGCCGGAGTAGGCCAGCGCGACGTAACCGCGGGAGGCGAAGGCGCGGGCGATGGCGTCGGTGGAACCGTCCGACTTGCTGCCGCCGAAGCCGTTGGTGGTCAGGACGGCGGGCGCCGGGTGAGCGGCGTCCACCCCGGCGGGGCGGTAGAGGTCGGCGTCCAGCGTGCAGTCCCGGCCGCCGGCCCGTACCGGCACCTTGAGGGCGGTGACCGTGTACCCGGGGTGCCGCGAACCCGCCGCGCCGGCCGGCCCGGTGGCGAGCGGCCCCAGCAGGGCGGCGCAGGCCGCCAGGCACACGGAGGCGGAGAGGGGCAGCCGCGCCGGACGGGTGCGCGCAGCGCGCCGGACGGGCCGGGACACGGCACCGGGCAGGGCTCTGGACACGCTGGGCACGCAGACCTCCACAAAGGCACGCCGTACCAAGCGGTCGGTAACGGCCGGCTCATGGTGTGACACGGGTAACAGCGGTGTCAACGCTCGCACCGGGGATTGTCCCCCGGCCGCGCCAGGTCCATCCGAAAGGCTCCGCCCGGGCCACTCGATGGGCTGCACGAACACCCGGAACCCGGGCCGCCGGACCACCCGTACGAGACCGGCGCGGGGACCCGTCGCGGGCGACGGGGTCGCTCGACCGGGTGGCGCGGCCGGCGCCCGCCGTCAGGTGCGCCCGCGCAGCGCCGGTACGTCGTACGCCAGCGTCCCGGCCGCCGCGTCCAGTTCCGCCCGTACGCCCAGCGCCATGGTCAGCGCCGAGTCGCCGTGCCCGAAGCCGAACTCCTCCACCACCGGGACGCCGAGCGGCCCGAGACGGTTCAGCAGCACCGCACGGATATCGTCGTACGGGCCACAGCGGGCCCACGAGCCGAGGACGACACCCGCGACGCCGTCCAGCCAACCGGCGCGCAGCAGCTGGGTCAGCGCGCGGTCCACGCGGTACGGGGGCTCGCCCACGTCCTCCAGCAGGAGCAGCCCGCCGGCCGCGCCCCGGCGGGCGTGCGGTGTGCCGAGGTCGGCGGCGAGCAGGGACAGGCAGCCGCCCAGCGTGACGCCGCTCGCCCGGCCGGACACCAGCGGCCGGGCGGTCGGCGGGGCGACGGTCCGCACCGACCCGGGCTCGAAGAGCGTGCGCCGCAGGTGCTCGCGGGTCGGCTCGTCCTTGAGGAACACCTCGCCCGCCACAGCCGGGCCGTGCAGCGTCACCACCCCGGCGCGCACCGCGAACGCCTCGTGGAGCGCCGTCACATCGCTGAAGCCGATGAGCGGCTTGGGGCCGTGTGCGCGAAAGGCCTCCCGCACCGCCGCCCAGTCCAGGAGGTCCGTCACCCGCTGCGCGCCGTAGCCGCCGCGCGCCGCGAACACCGCCGCGACGTCCGGGTCGCACAGCGCCTCCTGGAGGTCGCGCGCCCGCTCTTCGTCCGTGCCCGCCAGGTACGGCAAGCCGGCGTGCCGGCCGCGTACGTGCTGTGCCTCGACCGGGTCGAGGTCCCAGCCGCGCAGCAGGTCGGCCCCGGCATCCAGCCGCTCCGGCGCGACCGGGCCGCTCGGTGCGACGATGCGGACCCGGTCGCCGGGCGCCAGGCACCGGGGGCGTGCCGCGGTCCGCGCGAGGGTGTCCTCCACCGTCACTTCGTCAGCTCCAGTACGGGGACGTCCCCGCGGTCGATGCCGAAGGTCTGGGCGTACAGCGAGAGTTCCGCCTCCAGGGCGCGGACGATGGTGTCCGCGCGGCGGAAGCCGTGGCCCTCGCCCTCGAAGGCCAGGTAGGCGTGCGGGATGCCGTGGCCGGCGACCTTCGCGAGGAAGCGGTCGCACTGGGCGGGCGGGCAGACCGCGTCGTCCAGGCCCTGGAGGAGCAGGAAGGGCACGGAGATCCGGTCCGCGTGGTGCAGCGGCGACCGGTCGCGGTAGCGGTCCGGCACCTGGTCGCGCGGGCCGATCAGGCTCTCCAGGTACCGCGACTCGAAGTCGTGGGTGCCGTCCTCGGACCAGCCCGCCAGGTCGAGGACCGGGTAGCTGATCGTGGCGCAGGCGTACCGGCCGGTCGTCACGAGCGAGGCCGCGGCGGTCCAGCCGCCCGCGCTGCCGCCGCGGACGGCCAGCCGGGCCCGGTCGGCGGTGCCCTCGTCGGCCAGCGCCCCGGCGACGGCCGCGCAGTCCTCGACGTCCACCACGCCCCACTGTCCCCGCAGCCGCTCGCGGTAGGCCCGTCCGTAGCCCGTCGAACCGCCGTAGTCGACCACGGCGACACCGATGCCGCGGGAGGTGAAGTAGGCGGTCTCCAGGTTCAGTGCGAGCGGGACGCGGCTGGTGGGGCCGCCGTGCGCCCACACGACGTAGGGCGGCAGCTCGCCGTCGGGGGCGCGGTGGCCGGGGCTGTGCGGCGGATGGATGTACGCGTGGATGTCGCGGCCGTCGGGGCCGGTGAAGGTGCGGACCTGCGGCTCGGGGTAGTACGCCGGGTCCACCGCGTCGGTGTGCCGCGCCCCGATCACCCGGGCCCGGCCGGTGCAGATGTCCAGTTCCACGATCTCGTACGCGCTGCGCGGGCCGGCCGCGATGCCGATCACCCGGCTGCCGTGCACGGCCAGCGACGGTGCCCACTCCGTCCACGGCCCGGCCGCGTCCACCAGGTCGCCGCTGACCGGGTCGAGGATGCCGAGCGCGGTGGCGCCGCGGCCGTGCAGCACCGCGATGGTGCCGCCCTCCAGCGGCAGGAACCAGCGCGTCCCGATCTGCCAGAGCGGGCCGCCGAACTCCTCCTGCCGGGGCCGGCACAGGCGCCGCCCCGGCGTCCCGTCCGGCGCCGCCGGGTCCGCGCGGCGCAGCTCCCACCAGCCGTCGGCGTCGGAGACGTACAGCAGCGTGCCGTCCGCGTCCCACTCGACCTGCGCCACCGACTCCTCGGGCCCGCCGGCGAACTCCCGTACGCCGGTGAGGACGCCGTCGTCGGTGACGCCGGCGAGCAGCACGACCGTGCCGTCCCACGGCATCCGCGGGTGGTCCCAGGCGAGCCACGCCACGTGCCGCCCGTCCGGCGAGATCCGCGGGCCCGTCACGAAGCGGTGCCGGTCGTCGCTCAGTTCGCGCACCGCCGCGCGGTCCCCGGCCGCCGAGCCGTCCAGCGGCACCGCGGCGATCACCCGGCGCACATCGGTCGGCCGGGGGCCGGTGAACTCCTCCAGGACGCACCACACCTCGCCGCGGTCCGGGCGCAGGACGGGGTCGGCCCAGCGCAGCCCGCCGCCGACGGCCGAGACCGGGGTCAGGGGACGGGGCGGGGCGTCGTCGTCCGGTGCGTACGCGTACAGCCGCTGGTCGGCGAAGTCGCAGAAGACCACGACCGTGCGGCCGTCCGCGTCCACCGCGCCGGCCCAGGGCCGGCCGCCGTACTCGATGACCCGGTTGCGCACGTTCCACGGCGCGGGCAGCACGGTCTCCTCCGTGCCGTCGAACCGCCTGCGGACCAGGGCGCGCCGGCCGCCCTCCGCGGGGCGGGACTCGGTCCACCACACCTCGGCACCGACCACGCCGACGAATTCGGGGCGGCCGTCGTGCTCGGCGACCAGCCGGGCGTCGATCGGGGACGGCCAGGCTCCGTAGGGGGCCGTGGTCACCATGGTGGCGTTCCTCCTCAGTCGCTGGAGCCGCCAAGCCTGTCGTACGCGCGGCCGGGCATCAACCCGTACGTATCACCCTTCGACCGACCTCAGGAAGTGGTCCAGGACCCGCACGCCGAAGTGCAGCGCCGCCACCGGCACGCACTCGTCCACCCCGTGGAACAGCGCCTGGTAGTCGAAGCCCGCGGGCAGCTTGAGCGGCGAGAAGCCGTAACCGGCGATGCCCAGCCGGGAGAACTGCTTGGCGTCCGTCCCGCCCGACATGCAGTACGGGACCACGTGGCCGGCCGGGTCGAAGCGCTCGATCGCGGCCCGCATCGCCGCGTACGTGGGCGAGTCGACCGGGGCCTGGAGGGCCACCTCCCCGTGGTCGTACGCCCAGGTGACGTCGGGACCGGTGAGCCGGTCCATGGTGGTGCGGAACTCCGCCTCGCCGCCGGGGACCACCCGCCCGTCCACGTGGGCGACGGCGTTGCCCGGGATGACGTTGACCTTGTAACCGGCCTCCAGCATCGTCGGGTTGGCGCTGTTGCGGACCGTCGGCTCGACCAGCGCCGCCGACGGTCCGAGCTTGCTCAGCAGCGTGTCCACGTCGAAGTCCGGGGCGTCCAGGCGGGCCTCGATGCCGTGCAGGGCGGCCAGTTCGGTGAGCGCGGCGCGCACGGTGTCGGTGAGCCGCACCGGCCACCGGTGTTCGCCGATGCGGGCGACGGCCGCCGCGAGCCGGCTGACGGCGTTGGCCCGGTTGACCTTGGAGCCGTGCCCGGCCCGGCCCTCGGCGGTCAGTTTCAGCCAGGCCGTGCCGCGCTCGCCCGTCGCGACCGGGTACAGCCGCATGCCGCCGCCCGCGTGGAAGGTGAAGGCGCCGGACTCACTGATGCCTTCCGTACAGCCCTCGAACAGGCCGGGGTGGTGATCGGCGAGAAAGCCCGCGCCGTCGATGGCGCTGGCCTCCTCGTCGGCCGTGAAGGCCAGTACCAGGTCGCGCTTCGGCCGGACGCCGCTGCGCGCCCACTGCCGGACGGCCGCGAGCACCATCGCGTCCATGTTCTTCATGTCCACGGCACCCCGGCCCCACACGATGCCGTCCGCGACCTCGCCGGAGAACGGGTGCCGGCTCCAGTCGGCCGGCTCGGCGGGCACCACGTCCAGGTGCCCGTGCACCAGCAGGGCCGCCGCGCCGGGGTCCGAACCCTCGACGCGCGCGACCACGTTCGTACGGCCCGGACTGCGCTCCAGCAGCACCGGCTCCAGCCCGGCCTCCGCGAGGCGCTCCGCGACGTACTCGGCGGCCGGGCGCTCCCGGCAGTCGCCGCCGCCGCGGTTGGTGGTGTCGATCCGGATCAGGTCGGAGGTGAACCGCACCACCTCGTCGAGGGCCTGTCCGCCCACCGCGTCACCGGCGTGCTCGTCCGGCGCGCCCGCGCTGTCACCCATACTGTTCCTCCACCGCCGACGACACGACGGTGGTGACCGTCTTGAAGCAGCGAATCGCTTCGTACATGTTCTCGCTGGTGTACGCGGCGCGCCGCTCGCCGGTGCGCTCGACACCGGGCACACAGGTCGCCTGGCCCACCAGGTGCTCGGCGTCGAACTCCATCTCCACCGTGTACGGGCCGCCGCGTACGGGCTCGGTGCGCACCGCGAGCGCCGCGGCCTCCCGGGCCGCCGCCCGGATGTCGGCCGCCGTACGGGCCGGCGGCCGGCACACGGCCGCGTAGCGCGAGACGTAGTCCTTGACGGCCACCGCCCGCGCGCCGGGCGCGTACCCGGCGGCGTCCTCACAGGTCCGGTCGTCGCCGGTCACCAGCACCACGGGCACACCGTATTCGGCCACCACCAGGGAGTTGAGGTATCCCTCGCCGGCCCGCGTGCCGTTCACCCACACGCCCGTCAGGGAGTTGGCGAGGTAGGTGTGGGCCAGGACGCCTTCGGTGCCGGCGCCCGCGTGGTAGCCGACGAAGGCGATGCCGTCCACGTCGCCGTACTGCACGCCCTCCACCATGCTCAGCGCCTTGTGCTTGCCGGTGAGCAGCTGCGCGCGCTCGTCCAGCTCCTCCAGCAGCAGGTTGCGCATCGACCAGTGGGCCTCGTTGACCAGTACCTCGTCGGCGCCGCCGTCGAAGAACCCGGCGATCGCCGCGTTGACGTCGGAGGTGAACACCGGCCGGAACCGCTGCCACTGGGCGTGGCCGGGCAGGACGTCGTCCGGCCAGGTCACTCCGGTGGCGCCCTCCATGTCGGCGGAAATGAGGATCTTCACCATGCACCCGTCCCATCGCAGCTAGGAGGCGGCCCGCTCCGGCACCGGCCCGGCGGGCCACGCCGTAGCGCGCGCCACCGGGCAGGCTTTCCACCATAACCAGGACCGGCCACCGCGCTCCCGACCCGGCACGGGTGCGTCCGTACGGCCGGGTGCCGGGCCACACCCCCGTGGCGGTCCGGCACCCGGCCCTGCGGCGAGCCGTCCATGGACCAGCTGTAGGCGAGCCGGTCCTGCTTCCCGTCGTCCGGCACGGCGAAGCCGGACCGCTTGCCTCTGAGGTCACCGGTCTCGGGCAAGCCCGGCGCGCCGGCGAAGTGCGACTCGGTGACTACCGCGACCGGCCCGCCGGTCAGCAGACAGTCGATACGGTCCTGACGGGGCGACGGCGGAGAGAGGACGGCGGACGCGCGGCATGGTTCCTCCTGGATCGGGGCGCCGGTGGGGCCCACCGGTGGCCGGTGCTCCCGGCCGTGCACCACCGTGCCGCCCGCCGCGCCCGCCCCGCATCGCACTCCGGGCCGGGACGCCTCCGCCGTACGGGGGAAGCGCGGCGGTACCGCGGGCCGATGCGCGGGCGGCCCCGGTCCCTCCGGCGCCGGGTCGGGCGCCCGCCGCGGTCAGTCCGCCGCGCCCGCGACCAGCCAGTTGGTCGGGATCTCGATACGGGAGCCGTCCGCCCGGTACTCGGTCGTCATCAGCGGCAGCCGGCCGGTGCCGAGCACCCGCAGCCCGTAGGCGGCCAGCAGGCCGGGGACGACCGAATCGGCCATCTCGCCGGGCGCGATGCCGTGCGCGAGGACGGCCCGGAGCTTGCCGGGCGGGCCCTCGGGGCGCTGCGCCAGCGACACGAAGACGTCCCGCGATGCCTCGGCCGGTTCGACCGCGAAGATCCGGCCGCGCCGGCCCAGCAGCGTCGCGATGTTCGCCACGATCCGGGGCCGGTCGTCGGGCGCGCACTGGTGCAGTACGCCGCGCAGGTACACGTTGACGTCGCCCAGTTCACCGTGCAGCGCCCGCACCGCCGCCGGGTCGGCCGCGTCCAGGCACCGGTATTCGGCCACTCCGGACGGGTCGTCGGCGCGGGCGTGCGCGACGGCCGCGGCCGACAGGTCGACGCCGATCGCGCGCGGATAGCGCCCGGCCAGGAAGCGGGTCTGGGTGCCGTTGCCGCAGCCCAGGTCGACGACCGGCAGCGCGGCGTCGAAGTGGTCCGCGAACAGCGGCAGGTGCAGCTCGGCGGTCAGCGACGGATCGGAGTCCCAGAACACCTCCCCCTCGCCCGCCGGCGCGTCGCGCCAGAAACCTTCCCATGCCCGCAGGTAGTGGCTCGAACCGCTCATGGCCAATTGCTACTGCCGCACCCGAGCCCCTCGCAAGACCACTGACCGTTCTTTCATGCAAGGTTCGAGCCCGGCTCACGACCACTGCGCGTCCAGGTGTGTCCCGTACGGGGCAGATTCTGCTCGAACCACACCGTCTTGCCGGTTGCGGTCCGGCTCGTACCCCACTCCCGCGCGAGTCTGCTGACCACCCGCAGCCCGCGCCCGTACTCGTCGTCGTCCGCGGCACCCAGCATCTGCGGCAGGGCGTGGTCGTCGTCGGACACCTCGCACAGCAGGGCTTCCGTACGGACCAGCCGCAGCAGCACGTGCTGGGTGTGCGCATGCCGCACCGCGTTCGTGACGACCTCGCTGACCAGCAGCTCGGCGGTCTCCGACGCCGCCTGCAACCCCCACTGCGCCAGCCGGCCGCGGACGAGCCGGCGGGCCCGTCCCACTTCGCGCGCGTCGATGGCCAGCCGCCACTCGGCCACATCCTCGGGGGCGATCCCGTTGAGCCGCGCCATCAGCAGCGCCACGTCGTCCTTGCGGCCGCCGCGCACGTTCAGCGCGCGGATGATGGCGTCGCAGGCGTCGTCCATGGAGGCGGCCGGGTGGGCGGCGGACTCGGCGAGCGCCGCCAGCCCGACGCCTATGTCCTCGCCCCGCACCTCCACCAGGCCGTCGGTGCACAGCACCAGCCGGTCCCCCGCCGCGACCGGCACCGTGACCGACTCGAACGGCACGCCGCCGACGCCGACGGGCGCGCCGGTCGGCAGGTCCAGCAGCTCGCTGCGGCCGTCCACGGCCCGCACCAGGACGGGCGGGATGTGCCCGGCGTTGGCGATCACCACCTGCTGGCCGATCGGGTCGTAGACCGCGTACAGGCAGGTGGCGAGGTAGCTGTCGCCGAGCCGTTGTGCCAGGTCGTCCAGACTGCGCAGCAGCTGCGCCGGGTCCATGTCGATGGCGGCCATGGTCTGCACGGCCGTCCGCAGCTGGCCCATCATCGCGGCCGAGTTCAGGCCGTGGCCCATCACGTCGCCGACGACGAAGGCGGTGCGCGACCCGGGCAGCTTGATGGTGTCGAACCAGTCGCCGCCGACCCGGCCGAGGCGGGTGCCGGGCAGGTAGCGGGTGGCCGTGTCGCAGCCCGCCATGCGCGGTGCGATGTGCGGCAGCATGCTGTCCTGGAGCGTCTCGGCGACGTTCTCCTGGTAGGTGTACATGCGGGCGTTGTCCAGGACGAGGCCGGCCCGGGCGGCCAGTTCGGCGCCGGTGACCCGGTCCATGTCGTTGAACTCCATGCGCTCCGGGTGGCGCAGCAGGATCATGAAGCCCAGCACGACGTTGCGCGCCTTCAGGGGCACGATCAGCATCGAGCGGTTGTTGATCAGCGGGCTGATGTCCCGCTTCTCGAACTGGGCTGCGATCGCGTTGCCCAGCTGCTCGCTGATGCGCGGGATCAGCACCGGCTCGCCGGTGGTCATGCACTGGAAGAACGGCGTGTGCACGGGGAACGGCATCGACTCGCCGACCGGCACCACGTCGTCCCACCGGCCCGGCTCGTCGTTGTGCTCCACCGCGACGCGGTGCCACAGGGTCGTGGCGTCCGGCGGGCCGTCGGGGAACCCTTCGCCCGCGATGACCTGTTCGCGCAGGTAGGTGCCGGCGACATCGGTGAAGCGCGGCACGACGGCCTCGCTGACCTCCTGGATCGTGCGGGCCAGGTCCAGGGACGAGCCGATCCGGCCACTGACCTCGTTCAGGAACTCCAACCGCTCGCGGACGGCGGCGTATTCGAGGTCGGACTCCAGCTCCGCCCGGGCCGCGGCGGCGGCTCGGGCGTCCGGTGCGGTGTCCGCGGCGCGCTGCAGCCGGGCCCGCCGCTCCACCCGGCGCGGCACGCCCCAGTCCGGCGTGACCGGGAAGCGCTCCTGCTGGCTGATCTCCAGCACCGGATAGCCCAGTTCCAGCACCTGGGAGACGATCCGGGCGCTCTCCTGGGGGCTCATGCTCGGCAGGATCTGCGGCAGTTGGGCAGCCAGCACCTCCGAGCCGGGGAAGTCCGTGTGCAGGGCGAAGCCGGGCGCGAAGCGCTCGTTCTCCCCGGTGGTGCCGTCCGCGTCGCCGTGTCCGTGCAGCTGGTCGGCGTCCGCCGCCAGCACCAGCAGCCGCTCCGTACCCGGACCCACCAGCGGATACGCCCACCACAGGAGGTCGACGGTGCCGCGCTCCACGTCCGCCATGCGGGCGCGGCCCGCGGTGGGGTAGCCGGCCCGGCCGCCGAGCGATGCCTCCAGGTCGGGTCCGTCGAGCCGTTCGCCGTCCGGCTCCTGCGCCCGGTCCCGCGCCGACCACTCCTCCTCGCGGAGCGCTCCGGAGACCGGCATCAGATCCACGGCGGGCGTGCCCACCGCTTCCTCGCGGGTGGGTCCGAAGAGCCTGCGCGCGCCCGTGCTCCAGTGGGAGACCAGCCCGTCGGCGTCCACCACCACGACGGCGAGCGGTATCCGGCCGGGCACCAGGTCCCGCGGCGCCGGCACCCGAGGCACGGCGCCCACCCTGTCGTCGCCGTGCGACGGGCCACGCTCCATGGGCGGTTGCTCCTTCGTACACCGATCTTGCACCACCGCTACCACGGTACGACCGCGGGGTGACGGTGCGGGCGGCATTCACCGAATAGGTGGTGCGCCCCGCGCGAACGACCATGGCGCAAGCCGGCCGGTCGTCCCGCGGCGTACCGGAACGAGCGCCCCCGGTCGGGGTCTTGCGGGCGCCCGTATGGTGAGGACGTGCCCAGACGGACCGAACAGGTGACCGCGGGGGCCCGCCGGACCGCCACCCACCGGGCCGGGCGGCAGGCCGGCCCCGCACCGGACGTCTTCGCCCCGCGCGGCGGCAACGTCCAGGCCGACGGCCCGGTGCCGCTGCACCGCCTCGACGTTCCCGCCCCGCACCTGCTGCCCTTCGCCATCGGCTCGTTCGACACCATCGGGCCCCTGTCGCGGGCCGGGTTCCCGCACCGGCACTCCTTCCACGAGATCGTGTACGTGACGGGCGGCACCGGCAGCCACGTCCTCGACGAGTTCCGGTGGCCGCTGCGCCCGCCCCACCTGTGCTTCATCACCCCCGGCCGGGTGCACTACTGGGACCACGTCTCCGGCCTGCGCGGCTGGGTCATCCTGTTCACCGACGACTTCCTGCTGGCGCACCCGGGCGACCGGGACGCGCTGGCCGAACTGGGCGAGCGCCCGTGGATGCGCCCCGGACCGGAGGACGCGGCGCGGCTGGCCGGGCTGGTGCGCGAGATGCTGCGGGAGTACGGCGAGCGGGCCCCGTCCTTCAGGTCGGTGCTCCAGGCGCAGTTGCACATCCTCATCGCCCGTGCAGCGAGACTGTCCGCCCCGCCCAGCACACCACACCTCAAGGAGGCGGACGGTCCCGGCGAAGCGTCGGCCCGTCCCGGCGCCCGGCGCACCGACTCCGTGTCCGGCCGGGCCGCCCTGGTCGCCCGGGAGTTCACCCGGCTGCTCGCCCAACCGGGCTCGGCCGGCCGCTCCGTCCGGTCCTACGCCGATGAACTGGGCGTCTCCGTAGGGCACCTGACCGAGCTGGTCAAGCGCAGCACCGGCCGCACGCCCGGCCGGCTGATCCGGCACGCGCAGACCGTGGAGGCCAAGCGGCTGCTGGCCGGTTCCGGCCTGACGGTGGCTCAGGTGGCCCGCCGGGCGGGCTTCGCCGATCCGGCGTACTTCTGCCGCTTCTTCCGCCGGGAGACGGGTCTGAGCCCCGGCGACTTCCGCCGCGCGGCGGGCGGCACCGGAGGAATTCACCATGACCTCCGCGCCGAGTCCATCGAAGTGCGGCCACGGCCCGAATAGCGTCTGTCGCGGCCGTCGGCCGACCGGCGGCGCGGGCGCCCCGGCCCCTGCCACCCCGTACCCGGGCTCCGCGCTGCCCCGTCCCCCTTCCCCCTGCTCACAGGAGCGATGCGATGGAAGACGAACGTACGGACAGCACGGAGACCGCGCAGGACGGCGGTCCCCGCGGCGGGATCACCCGCAAGAACGTGCTCAAGGCCGCGGTCGCGGCGGTGCCGCTGCCGCTGCTGCTCGGCGGTGTCGCGCTGGCCCGGGACACCGAGCCCGCCGACGGGCCGCTCACCCCGACCCCGTACTGCGACGACGGCGACGACCCGACGCCGCCGCAGACCGAGGGCCCGTACTTCAAGCCGAACTCGCCGCTGCGCGACTCGCTGGTCCAGCCCGGTACGCAGGGCACCCGGCTCACCGTCAGCGGCTTCGTCTTCGGCCTGACCTGCCAGCCGCTGGCCAACGTCCTGCTGGACTGGTGGCAGGCGGACGTCAACGGCGCGTACGACAACGTGGGCTTCCGCTTCCGCGGGCACCAGTTCACCGACCAGCGCGGCGCGTTCCGGCTCACCACGATCGTGCCGGGCCTCTACCCGGGCCGCACCCGGCATCTGCACGTGAAGGTGCAGGCGCCCAACCAGCCGGTCCTGACCACGCAGCTCTACTTCCCCGGCGAGCCGCGGAACAACACCGACCCGATCTTCAACCCCGCGCTGCTGATGAACGTGCGGCAGAACGGGCCGGCCAAGGAAGGGTCGTTCGACTTCGTCCTGCGGGTACGCGGCTCGTCCACCCCGTCCCCGACCGGCCGGCCGACCACGCCCGGCGGCACCTGGGCCGCCGGGACCGACTACCGCACGGGGGACCAGGTCGGCTACGACGGTGTCGCGTACACGTGCCTGCAACCGCACACGGCGCGCGCGGGGTGGGAGCCCCCGGCCGTCCCGGCACTGTGGCGCCGCACCTGAGCCGGGACGTCCGGTGACCGGCCCGCGTACCCGGGCCGGTCGGGCCGGTGCCGGTGTCGCGTGACCGGCGCCGGCCGTGCGCGGGCGCGCGGTCAGTCCCCGTGGCCGAGGTGGAGATCGCGCTCGGTCCGGCCGCCGCCCGTGACCTGGAGGACCGTCGCCACCGGCGGGTAGCCCGCGGCGATGACGGTGTACTCGCCCGCCGACAGGTCGACGAAGCGGAACAGCCCGTCCGGGCCGGTGGTCGCGGTGTCCACCACGTTGCCGGCCGCGTCCAGCAGGGTGACCCGGGCGTCCCCGACGGGCCGCCCGTCACCGGCCCGGACGGTGCCCCGCAGCACCGCGCCGCCCGTCAGCTCGATGTCCTGCCGGGTCTCCCGGGCGGCCTGGACGGCGACCGGCAGCGCGACGGGCCGGCAGGCGGGGGCACTGGCGGCGAGGGTGTAGTCGCCGGCCACCAGCTCCGGCAGGACGTAGCCGCCCTCGCGCCCGCTGCGGGCGGTGGCCACCACCTCGCCGCGCACGTCCGTCAGCGTGACCGTGGCGTCGCGTACCGGGATGCCGTCGGCGGTGGTGACCGAGCCGGTCAGCCGGCCGGCCCCGGCGAGCACCACGTCCAGGCCGACCGGCCGTTCGCCGACCGTGACCGCGACCGCCTGCGGCCGGTGCCCGCCGGCTGCGGCGATCAGCACATACGCGCCGGAGCCCGGTGTGCTGAGCGCGTACCGGCCGTCGTCGCCGGTCGCGCCGCGCCCCACCTGGCGGCCGCCGGGGTCGATGAGCGTGAGGGCGGCGCGGGGCACCGTGCTGCCGTCGCGGTGCCGGACCGTGCCGCACACCGGGACTCCGGGTACGGACGGGTCGTCGGCGGCCGGTGCGTACGGCGCGGGCGCGGGTGCAGGGGCAGGCGGGGGCGCCGGCTCCGGGCGTTCCGGTGCGGGCGGGGCGGCCGCCTCGGTACGCGCCTGCGGAACGGGGAGCACGTCCCGCTGCCCGACGGGCGGGGAGCCGGGGAGCGGGGCGGGTGAGACGTACGGGACATGGGGCACCAGAGGGGTCTCTTTCAGGAAGACGGCAAGCAGCAGGCCCAGCAGGAGCACCGGCAGCAGGTAGAGGAAGACGCGCGGCACGGTGTGCGCGTAGGCCGCGGCCGGACTGTCGCGCAGCACCGCGGGCACCGCGCCGACCAGCCCCGGAACCAGCGACTCCGGCTCGGTGTGCCGGCCGGTCCCGGCCGCACCGCGGACGAGGTGCGCCGCCAGCCGGTCGGCGAGGAAGGTGACGAAGAGGCCCGCGGCAACACTGCCGCCGAGCCGCCGCAGGGTGGTGCCGGTGGCGGGGACGGGCCCGGCACGGCGTACGGAGTGGCGTACGGCCTGCACGAGCACCGGCAGCACACAGCCGACGCCCAGGCCGAGCACGCCCGTTCCGAGGCTGTGCACCGGCCGGCCAGGGTCCTGCGGCATCCGGCACAGCAGCCACATCGCGCCGCCCGCCAGCGCGCAGCCCAGGACCGGGAAGACGCGGTGGCGGCCGGTACGGCGGACGAGGTGGCCGCAGAGCGCCGCGCCCAGCACGAGACCGGCCGTCGCCGGCAGCATCAGCAGGCCGGACCGGGTGGGCGACGCCCCGTCGGCGACCGGCAGGAAGGTCGGCAGGTAGCCCGCGGCGCCGAAGAGCGCGGCGCCCAGGACGGCGCCGGTCAGCCCCGTGACGGCGAACACCGTGTCCCGGAACAGGTGGAGCGGCAGCAGCGGGTCGGCGGCGAAGTACTCGACGGCGACGAACAGCAGGGCGGTGCCGAGCGCGCCCAGCGCGAGCCCGATGACCGTCCGTGAGGTCCAGGCGTACTCCGTACCGCCCCAAACGGCCAGCAGGACGAGGCAGGTGGCGCACGCGGCCAGCGACAGGGCGCCCGCCAGGTCCGCCTTGGGCCGTACGGTCGGCCGCGGCAGCCGCGGTACGAAAGCGGTCGCGAGCAGCGCGAGGACGCCGAACGGCGCGCCTGCGAGGAAGCACCAGCGCCAGGAGGCGTGGTCGGTGAGATAGCCGCCGAGCGCCGGGCCCGCCGCGCCGACGAGCCCGCAGACGGCGCCCGTCAGCCCGGTGAAACGGCCGCGTACGCCCAGCGGTACGAAGGCCGCGAGGACCGACTGGACACCGATCACCAGTCCCCCGGCGCCGACGCCCTGGAGGGCGTGGAAGGCGGTGAGTCCGCCCGTCGTGTGTGCGCGGCCGGCCAGCACCGAGCCCGCGGTGAACAGGAGGGCGGCGACGACGAGGGCCGTCCGGCGGCCGGCCACGTCGCCGAGCTTGCCGTGCAGGGGCAGGCCGGCCGCGGCGGCGAAGAGGAACGCGGTCAGCGCCCAGGACACGGGCGCCGGGCCGCGCAGCTCGCCGGCGATCTCCGGGAGCGCGGTGACCGCGGCCGTCGGGCCGAGGGCCGCGGGCAGCAGGGCCAGCGGCAGACCGAGGAGGAAGCCCGGTGTCCGGCGCAGGCCGGCGGGCGGGCCGGCACCGTCCGGCCAGGCCGGACGGGCATCCGGTTCCCCCGCCCACCGTCCCTGTTCGATCAGGGTGGTACCGCCCACGTACTGCTCCCCTCGTCACGCCTGCGCCACCGCCCCTTTCTCGCACCGGGCGACGAGGGCGTTCAAGCGCGGTGGACGGGGGTGCGCGGGGTGGCGCCGGGCCCAACTACGGTGCCGGGAGCGCCCGTCGGGCGCCCATCAGGGGTTTCCCGGAGGTGGCGGTACGTTCCGGCACGGACGGCGGGCCGCCGGAAACCACCCGAACCGGTGAGCTTGCCGCGGCTCCCGGAGGGGCCGCGGCGGCGCCCGGTGCGTCGGCGGGGGCGGGCTACTTCTCCATCTCCGTGGCGAGGTTGGCGAGCACCGCGTCGTAGATGCGGCCCAGCCCCTTGGGCGCGAAGGTCCGCTCGAAGAAGCCGCCGATGCCGCCCGCGCCCTGCCACGTCGTGGTGACGACGACCTTCGCGCGGCCCTGGCCGGCCGGGGTGACCACCCAGGTCGTCACCATGGAGGAGTTGCGGTCCTTCTCCACCAGCTGCCCGTCGGCCGGCTCGTCCACCTCCAGCAGGCAGTCGCGCACCCGCTTGCTGGTGGCCTGGAGCTTCCAGTGGACGAGGGTGCCCTTGCCGTCGCCGCCCTCGCGCACCTCGTACTCGCTGAAGTGCTCGGGCAGCAGCTTGCGGCGCGTACCGCTGTAGTCGGCGAGCGCGTCGAACACGTCCTCCGGGTCCGCCGCGATCTCGCGCTGCGTGGTGGCCTCGACCTGGCCCATGTGTCTCTTCCTCCGGTGCTCGTCTGCCGTACCCGCGGCCCCGCGGGTACGACCGGCGCCGTGCCGCGCCGCAGGGACACCACCTTAGGCGCGCCCCGGACCGGTGGACGCCCCGCCGTACAGGCGGCCCCCGGCCCGGCGACGCGTCCGGGGCGTGGCTTGACAGGCCACATGGGAACAGTTGTTCTATTATCGCCGACAGCGGGGCCGCCGGGCCCCGGGGAACAGCGCCCGGGCGGGGGAGCCGTGGCGCCGGGACACAGCCGGGGACAGACCGCCGGGGGGCCGAGGGACGCAGGAGGAAGCGCGATGCGCTGGGAGAATCTGGGCGAGCGGACCGCCGCCCTCTTCGGCACGGACGTCGTCAGCCGTACGGTCGACACCCCCGAATTCCGGGGGATCACCTTCCATGAGGTGCGCGCCCGCTCGATCATCAACCAGGTGCCCGGCGCCTCCCGGATGCCGTTCGAACGGACGGTGAACCCGTACCGCGGCTGCACCCACGCCTGTGTGTACTGCTTCGCCCGCAAGACCCACGGCTACCTCGACCTCGACACCGGGCTGGGCTTCGACTCCCAGATCGTGGTGAAGGTCAACGCGCCCGAGCTGCTGCGGCGCGAGCTGGCCGCACCGCGCTGGCACGGCGACCACATAGCCATGGGCACCAACGTCGACTGCTACCAGCGCGCCGAAGGCCGCTACCGGCTCATGCCCGGCATCCTCAGCGCCCTCCGCGACCGCGCCAACCCCTTCTCCATCCTCACCAAGGGCACGCTGATCCTGCGCGACCTCGATCTGCTGCGGCAGGCCGCCGCGGTCACCGACGTCGGCGTGTCCGTCTCGGTCGGCTTCGTCGACCGGGAGCTGTGGCGCACCGTCGAGC
Organism: Streptomyces sp. NPDC018019; assembly: GCF_044327805.1. Taxonomy (NCBI): domain Bacteria; kingdom Bacillati; phylum Actinomycetota; class Actinomycetes; order Kitasatosporales; family Streptomycetaceae; genus Streptomyces; species Streptomyces sp. NPDC018019. The sequence goes on from NZ_JBIRGD010000013.1 coordinate 195,941, forward strand.
CCGGCACGCCCGCACCGGAGCGCCGGCTGGACGTCGTGCGCACCCTGGCCCGCCACGGCATCCCGGCCGGGGTCCTGATGGCACCGGTGATCCCCTTCCTCGGCGACTCCCCCGGCCGGCTGCGCGCGACCGTCCGGGCCGTCGCGGCCGCCGGCGCCACGTCCGTGACCCCTCTCGTCCTGCATCTGCGCCCCGGCGCCCGGGAGTGGTTCATGGCCTGGCTGGCCCGGCACCACCCGCATCTGGTGGGCCGCTACGAGCGGATGTACGCGGACGGCGCGTACGCCCCCAAGTGGTACCAGCGCCGTATCACGCGCCAGGTGCACGACCTGGCGGCCGAGTACGGTATCGGCCCCGCCCGCGCCGGGGAGGCGCGGCGCATCACCCGGCCGGCACCCGGCACACCACGGGAGCGGGCCACCGGCACACCGGCCCCGCACGGTCCCGCTCCCGCGCACACGCAGCTGGCGCTGCTGTGACCACCCGCCGGACTACGCCCCGGCCGTCGCGAGGGCGCGGGCGAGCCGGTCCCGGGCCCGGGTCTGCGCGGCTATCCGCTCGTCGATGACGGCGAGCCGCTCGCGGGCTATGCGCAGCCCCTCCGCCGACGGTGGTGCCGTCGTCATGTCGCCGTCCAGGCAGGCCGCGAAGCAGCCCACGTCGGACAGGGTCAGTCCGGCGTCCAGCAGATGGCGGATGTTGCGCACGCGGACGGCCGCGCCCGCGTCGTACGTCCGGTATCCGTTGTCCGCGCGGACCGACGCGATCAGTCCCGCCCGCTCGTAATGCCGCAAGGCCCGCGGGGACGCCCCCGTCACCGCCGCCAGCTCACCGATCCGCACCGGCCCCACCTCCCGCCATTGTTGTAGCAGCAGGTACCGACAACGCCCGCGAGAGGGCGGTTGCTCGCAGGTCGGACGGCCGGGCGGGCCGGGCGGGCCGGGCGGACGGGCCGCGCGGGCAGCGGGCGTCAGGCGACCACCGCCCCGCCGTCGACCGGCAGGATCACCCCCGTCACGAACGACGCCCCGGGCGACGCGAGCTGTACGACGGCCCACGCGACCTCCTCCGGCCGCCCCACCCGCCCCAGCGGCGTGTGCCCGACCTGCCACTCCCGTATCGCCTCCCGCTGCTGCGCCGACAGCCCCTGGTGCTCGCCGATCGGGGTGTCGATGGCGCCGGGCGCGACCCCCACGACGCGCACGCCGCGCGGCGCCAGCTCCACCGCCCAGCTGCGGGTGAGCAGTTCGAGTCCGGCCTTCGTGGCGCCGTAGACGGCGTTCCCCGGCCAGGCCCGCTGACCGACCGAGGTGCTGATGTTCACCACCACCCCGCCGGTCTCCTCCAGGTGCGGCAGCGCCGCCTGTGTCAGCAGCACCGGTGCCACCAGGTTCGTCGCGAGCTGCGGTGCGATCCGCTCCCGGGTCAGTGTCCCCAGGCGCCCGCTGCCCACGATCCCGGCGTTGTTGACCAGCACGTCCACCCGCCCGTGCCGCCGTACCGCGAACTCGACGATCTCCTCGGCGGCCCCGTCGGCGGTGATGTCGGCGGCGTACGGCTCGATCGTCCGGTACCCGTCCGCCGCCTCGGCCAGCGGTCCGGGGCGGCGGCCCACCGCGACCACCCGGTCCCCGCCCGCCGCGAACCGCCGCGCCGTCGCCCGCCCGATCCCGGTCCCCGCCCCGGTCACGACGACGACGCAGCCCTGCTCCTGCTGCCGCTCACGCGGCTGTTCCGTGCTCATGCGCCGCAGTCTGAAACGTTGTCGCCAGTGGCAAGGTCAACCGCATAGCCTCCGGCACATGCACACCGTGCGGATACGGGACATGACCGCGGACGACATCGACGCGGTGGCGGCCATCCGGGTACGCGGCTGGCAGACCGCCTACGCGGGGCTCATGCCGCAGACGTACCTGGACGGCCTGAGCGCGGCGGAGGAGGCCGGACGCCGGCGCGCGTTCTTCGCCGCGGCGCCGCCCGAGGTGGTCGATCTCGTGGCCGAGCGGGACGGCGGCCTCGTCGGCTGGGCCGTCTTCGGCCCGGCCCGCCTGCCCGGCGGGAGCCCGCCGAGCACGTCCGAAGGCGAGCTGTACGCCCTCTACCTCCCTCCGGAGCAGATCGGTACGGGCGTCGGGCGCGCCCTGCTGGACGCCTGTCTGCTGCGGGCCGCGCGGAACGGTTTCCGCACCCTGAGCCTGTGGGCGGTCAAGGGCAACGCGCGCGCCCGCCGCTTCTACGAGCGGGCCGGTTTCCTGGCGGACGGCGCGGAGGACACCTCCGACGTCGCGGGCACGGCCGTACCGGAGGTGCGCTACCGGCGTACCCTCGCGCCGCCCGCTCCCGGCCGGCGGCCACGCCCTGCCCCCGGCCCGTAGCGGCGCCCGCCTCCGGCCCGGAGACGCCCCCGGCGCTCCCTCATGACCCCGCCCGCTCCCCCGGCTCCTCCTGGACGCCCAGGCGGGCCAGGGAGGCGGCCGCCGCGGCGGCGAGGCGGGGGTGGGCGCGGGCCGCGGTGAGGGCCGGGACCGCACGGCGGTCGCCCAGCGCGCCCAGGCCCTCGACACAGGCGAGGGCCACGCGCCAGTACGGGTTGTGCGGGGTGAGGAGGCGTTCCAGGGTCGCGATCAGGGCGGGAACGGATTCGGGGGCGCGCAGTTCGGCGAGCAGGCGGACCGGATGCAGGGCGTAGGCGGTGCGCAGCGGGTTGGTGGCGAGCGCGGCGGCGGCGCGGGCGGTGCGCGGGTCGCCGAGGCGGCCGAGGGCGTGCGCGGCGGTGGCGCAGCGCACCGGGTCGCGGTAGTTGAGCAGCAGGACGAGGGTCTCGAAGGCGCGGCGGTCGCCCGCGCTCCCCAGGATGAACGCCGCGATCTCCCGCGCCCACAGCGGGCGCTCGACCGCGGTGAGCACCCGGGCCAGTTCCTCGCGCCCCGCCGGGGTGTTCTTCCGCGCCAGCCCCAGCAGCCGCTCGTAGGCGACGAGGTCCTGCGGGGAGCGGAGTTCGGCCCGCACCCGGTCCGTCAACTCGTGGAATTCGTCTTCCATTTGCCGCTCCCTCCCGCGGATTTCTCACGGTACGTGCGACGTGGCCCGAGCCACAGCCTAAATCCCGGCGCCACCCCTGGCGCTGTTGGTTACCGGCGAGTTAATCTGCTGGGCACGGGCAGCACCCCTGCCCCGGCGGCCTGGTGACGCAGCCGCCACAGCGTGCAGTCGGTTCGGCGTCCAGCACGACGCTCACGGCGCGGCCCCGGGACAGGGCCCGCCGCGGCAACACCCGCCCGGTCCATGCCTGGTGTGCATGTGCCCGGCCCCTCCTCAGTCGTCACTTCCCGCCTGCGCACACGGGCCCTCCTCGCTTCGGGAACCTCTGTCGCACGGGATCCACTCCCTGGAGTCTCGCGATGGACCCTCAGTCCACACCCGACCGCCCGGCCGGCGCCGCCGCCGTCCCCAAGGTCTCCACCGTCTCCACCGGCCCTTCGCCCGCCGCGGTGCCCCGCACGCCCGCCACCGTGGCCGTCGTCGGCCTCGGCACGATGGGCACCGGCATCGCCGAGGTGCTCACCCGCGCGGGCCACGAGGTGATCGGCATCGACATCGACGACGCCGCCGCCCGCCGGGCCGTCGCGGCCCTGGAGGCGTCCACCGCGCGGGCGGTGCGCCGGGAGCGCGTCACCGAGCGCGAGCGGCAGGACGCGCTGGCCCGGTTCCGTACGTTCCGCGACCTCCAGGCCGCCGCCGAGGCGGACCTCGTCATCGAGGTCGTGCCGGAGGACTACGAGCTCAAGCGGCAGGTCTTCACCGCGCTCGACGACATCGTGCGGCCCGACGCCATCCTCGCCACCGGCACCAACGCCCTGTCCGTGACCCGGCTGGCGGCCGACTCCCGGCGCCCGGAGCGCGTCCTGGGCCTGCACTTCTTCAACCCGGCGCCGGCCATGCGGCTGGTCGAGGTGGTCTCCTCCGTGCTGACCGCGCCGGCCGCCGTCACGGCCGTCACCGAGCTGGCCCGGGAGCTGGGCAAGGACCCGATCGCGGTCGGCGACCGGCCCGGCTTCGTCGCCGACGGCCTGCTGTTCGGCTACCTGAACCAGGCCGCCGCGATGTACGAGTCGAAGTACGCCACCCGCGAGGACATCGACGCCGCGATGCGGCTGGGCTGCGGGCTGCCCATGGGGCCGCTGGCACTGCTCGACCTGATCGGGGTGGACACCGCCCGCACGGTGCTGGAGGCCATGTACGCCGCCTCCCGCGACCGGCTGCACGCGCCCGCGCCGATCCTGGGCCAGCTCGCCGAGGCGGGACTGACCGGCCGCAAGGCGGGCCGCGGCTTCTACACGTACGAGGCGCCGGGCAGCGCGGTCGTCGTGCCGGACGACCGGTCGCCCGCCGAGACCCACGACCTCGCCGCCGGGCGCCCGGTGCGCGGTGTCGGAGTGGCCGGTTCCGGGACGATGGCGAGCGGGATCGCCGAGGTCTTCGCCAAGGCCGGGTTCCCGGTGGTGCTGGCGGCCCGCAGTCTGGAGAAGGCCGAGGCGGCCAAGGCGCGGATCGGCAGGTCGCTGGACCGCTCGGTGGCCAGGGGGCGGCTGACCGCCGAGGCGCGGGACACCGCGCTGGCCGCGGTCACCGCCGCCGGGTCGCTGGACGCCTTCGCCGACGTGGACCTGGCGGTCGAGGCGGTCGCGGAGGACCTGACGGTCAAGCAGCAGCTCTTCGCGCACTTGGACAAGGTCTGCAAGCCGGGCGCCGTGCTCGCCACCACGACCTCCTCGCTGCCGGTCGTGGCCTGCGCCCGGGCCACCTCGCGCCCGCAGGACGTGATCGGCATGCACTTCTTCAACCCGGCGCCGGCCATGAAGCTGGTCGAGGTGGTGCGGACGGTGCTGACCGCGGACGACGTGCACGCGACCGTGCGCGCGGTCTGTGCCCAGGTGCGCAAGCACCCGGTGGACTGCGGCGACCGGGCCGGGTTCATCGTCAACGCGCTGCTGTTCCCGTACTTGAACAACGCGGTCAAAATGGTGCAGGAGCACTACGCGACCCCGGACGACATCGACGCCGCGATGAAGCTGGGCGGCGGCTACCCGATGGGCCCGTTCGAACTGCTGGACGTGGTGGGCCTGGACGTGTCGCTGGCCATCGAGAAGGTGCTGCACGCCGAGTTCCGCGACCCGGGCCTGGCACCGGCCCCGCTGCTGGAACACCTCGTCGCCGCGGGCTGCCTGGGCCGCAAGACCGGCCGCGGCTTCCGTGAGTACGCCCGGCGCTGACGCGTGGCGGACGGCCCGGCCGCCGGCCGGCGGCGGATGGGGCGGGCTGCTGGATCCCCCCGGCGGCCCGCTCCCGCCCGGAGGGGCCCGTGCGACGGCTGATGCCGCAGGCAGCGGGAATATGCAGTACCGTCCCCACATGTCCCAGCCCGCCCGTACGCAGCCGTCCGACGGAACCGAAGCCACCACCCCCGGCACCCGCCGGGCCGCCGCCCAACGCCTGAAGATGCGCCGCGAACTGGCGGCCGCCGCGATGGAGCTGTTCGCTGCCAAGGGCTACGAGGCGACGACGGTCGACGAGATCGCGGCCGCGGCCGGCGTCGCCCGCCGCACGTTCTTCCGCCACTTCCGCTCCAAGGAAGAGGCGATCTTCCCGGACCACGACGACACCCTCGTACGGGCCGAGGCCGTCCTGGACGCCGCGCCGCCGCACGAGCACCCGCTCGACACGGTCTGCCGCGGCATCAAGGAGGTCATGCGGATGTACGCGGCCTCCCCCGCCGTCTCCGTGGCCCGCTACCGGCTGACGCGCGAGGTGCCCACCCTCCGCGAGGCCGAGATCGCCTCGGTGGCCCGCTACGAACGCCTCTTCACCCGCTACCTCCTCGGCCACTTCGACGAGGGCGCCCACCATGAGGGCGACGACGACCCGCTGCTCGCGGAGGTCGCCGCCTCCGCCGTGGTCACCGCGCACAACCACGTACTGCGGCGCTGGCTGCGGGCGGGCGCCGAGGGGGACGTGGAGGCCCAGCTGGACCACGCCTTCGCGATCGTCCGCGCCACCTTCGGCACGGGCATCGGCGCGGGCCGCGGCCGGTCCGGTGAGGCGCGTCAGGAGCCGCCGGCGCGGGCGGCGAAGCAGGGTGAGGTGCTGGTGACCGTGGCCCGTACGGACGCGCCGCTGGACGAGGTCATGCGCACGATCGAGAAGGCGCTCAAGCAGCGGCCCTGAGGACGGACGGCGGCCGGGGGTGGTGTGCACCACCCTCGGTGCCGGTGCCGCATCTGTCGCCTGGCCCCTTAAAAGGCGACATTTCACCATAGCGACCGGACACCCGGCCGCTCATGCGTGCCCCTTGGGCGACAACTGAGAGAAATTGTTGGCACTCAGTGTCTTGTCGGCTGGCACGCGGTGTCATACCTTGATGTTGTCCGGGCGGCCGGAGCGCAGCGATCCACGCGCGCCGGCTGTCCCAGCAGGCCCTTCGTGCCTGCCCGCCCGGACGCCTGCGTCACAGGCACCCTCACCGCGCTCACCAGCGCTGCCGGAACACCCCTCAGCCGAACCGACGGCATCGCCTCTGCACCACCCCCGACGTTCCCTCAAGCCGTTCCCTCGACAGGCTTCGCCGGAGGCACACCGTGAACCAGATACTTGATGCGATCCTCGCGCCGGAGAGCACCAGCGAGGACTTCGCCGCTCTGCCCCTGCCCGACTCCTACCGCGCGGTGACCGTGCACAAGGACGAGGCCGACATGTTCGACGGCCTCTCCACCAAGGAGAAGGACCCCCGCAAGTCACTGCACGTCGAAGAGGTGCCGGTGCCCGAACTGGGCCCCGGCGAGGCCCTGGTGGCCGTCATGGCCTCCTCGGTCAACTACAACAGCGTGTGGACATCGATCTTCGAGCCGGTCTCCACGTTCGCCTTCCTGGAGCGCTACGGCAGGCTGTCCCCGCTCACCAAGCGCCACGACCTGCCGTACCACGTCATCGGCTCCGACCTGGCGGGCGTCGTGCTGCGCACCGGCCCCGGTGTGAACTCCTGGAAGCCCGGTGACGAGGTCGTCGCGCACTGCCTGTCCGTCGAGCTGGAGTCCGCCGACGGGCACAACGACACGATGCTCGACCCCGAGCAGCGCATCTGGGGCTTCGAGACCAACTTCGGCGGCCTCGCCGAGATCGCGCTCGTCAAGTCCAACCAGCTGATGCCCAAGCCGGGCCACCTGAGCTGGGAGGAGGCGGCGGCCCCCGGGCTGGTCAACTCCACCGCGTACCGCCAGCTGGTCTCCCGCAACGGCGCCGGCATGAAGCAGGGCGACAACGTGCTGATCTGGGGCGCCAGCGGCGGACTCGGCTCGTACGCCACGCAGTTCGCGCTGGCCGGCGGCGCCAACCCGGTCTGCGTCGTCTCCAGCGAGGACAAGGCGGAGATCTGCCGGAAGATGGGCGCCGAGGCGATCATCGACCGCAAGGCCGAGGGCTACCGGTTCTGGAAGGACGAGCGGACCCAGGACCCGAAGGAGTGGAAGCGCTTCGGCAAGCGCATCCGTGAACTCACCGGCGGCGAGGACATCGACATCGTCTTCGAGCACCCCGGCCGCGAGACCTTCGGCGCCTCCGTGTACGTCACCCGCAAGGGCGGCACCATCACCACCTGCGCCTCGACGTCCGGCTACATGCACGAGTACGACAACCGCTACCTGTGGATGTCGCTGAAGCGCATCGTGGGCTCGCACTTCGCCAACTACCGCGAGGCGTGGGAGGCCAACCGCCTGATCGCCAAGGGCAAGATCCACCCGACGCTGTCCAGGACGTACCCGCTGGAGGAGACCGGGCAGGCGGCGTACGACGTGCACCGCAACCTCCACCAGGGCAAGGTCGGCGTGCTCGCGCTGGCCCCCGAGGAGGGCATGGGCGTGCGCGACGCGGAGAAGCGCGCCGAGCACATCGACGCCATCAACCGGTTCCGGAACGTCTGACCCGGACGGACCCCGAGAGTACGGACCAACATGACCGAACGTCACAAGGATCGTCCGTGGCTGATGCGGACCTACGCCGGGCACTCCACCGCCGAGGCGTCCAACGCGCTCTACCGGCGCAACCTCGCCAAGGGCCAGACGGGCCTGTCGGTCGCCTTCGACCTGCCGACGCAGACCGGTTACGACCCGGACCACGTCCTCGCCCGCGGCGAGGTCGGCCGGGTCGGGGTCCCCGTCTCGCACCTCGGTGACATGCGGCGGCTGTTCCAGGACATCCCCCTGGAGCAGATGAACACCTCGATGACCATCAACGCCACCGCCATGTGGCTGCTGGCGCTGTACGAGGTCGTCGCCGAGGAGCAGGGCGCCGACATCGCCAAGCTGTCGGGCACGACGCAGAACGACATCGTCAAGGAGTACCTCTCGCGCGGGACGCACGTCTTCCCGCCGGGGCCGAGCCTGCGGCTGACCACCGACATGATCGCGTACACGGTGGCGCACATCCCCAAGTGGAACCCGATCAACATCTGCAGCTACCACTTGCAGGAGGCGGGCGCCACGCCGGTGCAGGAGATCGCGTACGCGATGAGCACCGCGGTCGCCGTGCTCGACGCCGTACGCGACTCGGGGCAGGTGCCGCCGGAGAAGTTCGGTGACGTGGTCGCACGGATCTCCTTCTTCGTCAACGCCGGGGTCCGGTTCATCGAGGAGATGTGCAAGATGCGGGCCTTCGGCCGCATCTGGGAGCAGGTCACCCGCGAGCGGTACGGCGTCCGGAACCCCAAGCAGCGCCGCTTCCGCTACGGCGTCCAGGTCAACTCGCTCGGCCTGACCGAGGCGCAGCCGGAGAACAACATCCAGCGGATCGTGCTGGAGATGCTGGCCGTCACCCTCTCCAAGGACGCCCGGGCCCGCGCCGTCCAGCTCCCGGCCTGGAACGAGGCGCTGGGCCTGCCGCGGCCCTGGGACCAGCAGTGGTCGCTGCGCATCCAGCAGGTGCTGGCCCACGAGTCGGACCTGCTGGAGTACGAGGACATCTTCGCCGGGTCGCACGTCGTCGAGGCCAAGGTCGAGGAGCTGGTCCGGGGCAGCCTGGCGGAGATGGCCCGGATCGAGGAGATGGGCGGGGCGCTGGCCGCCGTCGAGTCGGGCTATCTGAAGGCGCAGCTGGTCTCCTCGCACGCGGAGCGGCGGGCCCGCATCGAGGCGGGCGAGGAGAAGATCGTCGGCGTCAACTGCTACGAGTCGACCGAGCCGAACCCGCTCACCGCCGACCTGGACACCGCCATCATGACCGTCGACCCGGACAACGAGGCGGGCGTGGTGCGGGCGCTGCACGCGTGGCGGGACAACCGCGACGAGGCCCGTGCGCAGGAGGCGCTGTCGGCCCTGAAGAAGGCCGCGGCCGGCGACACGAACCTGTTCGCCGCGACCCTCGAATGCGCCCGCGCGGGGGTCACCACCGGCGAGTGGGCCTGGGCCCTGCGGGACGTCTTCGGCGAGTTCCGGGCGCCGACCGGCGTCTCCGGCGCGCCGCTCGCCGTCACCGCCGAGGCCGGCACCCCGCTCGCCGCGGTCCGCGCGAAGGTCGAGCGGACCGCCGCCGACCTGGGCGGCGGCCGGCTGCGCCTGCTGGTCGGCAAGCCCGGCCTGGACGGGCACAGCAACGGCGCGGAGCAGATCGCCGTACGGGCCAGGGACGCCGGCTTCGAGGTGGTCTACCAGGGCATCCGGCTGACCCCGGAGCAGATCGTCACGGCGGCCGTCGCCGAGGACGTGCACTGCGTGGGCCTGTCGATCCTGTCCGGCTCGCACGCCGAGCTGGTGCCGGACGTGCTGGCCCGGCTGCGCCGCAGCGGCGCCGCCGACATCCCCGTCATCGTGGGCGGCATCATCCCCGCCGCCGACGCGGCGGCCCTCCGGGAAGCCGGAGTGGCGGCCGTCTTCACCCCGAAGGACTTCGGTATCACGGAGATCATCGGCCGTATCGTCGACGAGATCCGTACCGCGAACAAGCTCGACCCCCTGGAGGTCCCCGCATGACCCAGCCGTCGCCCGCCACCACCCCGGCCCCCGCCTCCGGTGGCAACCGCCTTCGCCCGCGCCGTTCCTGCCTGGCCGTGCCCGGCAGCAACCCGCGCTTCCTGGAGAAGGCCCAGGGCCTCCCCGCCGACCAGGTCTTCCTGGACCTGGAGGACGCCTGCGCGCCGCTGGCGAAGCCGGGGGCGCGGCACACCATCGTCGACGCGCTGAACAACGGCGACTGGACCGGCAAGACGCGCGTCGTGCGGGTCAACGACTGGACCACGGAGTGGACCTACCGGGACGTCATCACCGTCGTCGAGGGCGCCGGCCAGAACCTGGACTGCATCATGCTGCCCAAGGTGCAGGACGCCCAGCAGGTCGTCGCGCTGGACCTGCTGCTCACCCAGATCGAGAAGGCCATGGGCTTCGAGGTGGGCCGGATCGGCATCGAGGCGCAGATCGAGAACGCCAAGGGCCTGGTGAACGTGGACGCCATCGCCGGCGCCTCGCCGCGCCTGGAGACCATCATCTTCGGCCCGGCCGACTTCATGGCCTCCATCAACATGAAGTCGCTGGTGGTGGGCGAGCAGCCGCCCGGGTACGGCGCGGACGCGTACCACTACATCCTCATGCGCATCTTGATGGCGGCGCGGACCCACGACCTCCAGGCGATCGACGGCCCCTACCTCCAGATCAAGAACGTGGAGGGCTACAAGGACGTCGCCCGGCGCGCGGCGGCGCTGGGCTTCGACGGCAAGTGGGTGCTGCACCCGGGCCAGGTCGAGGCCGCCAACGAGGTCTTCTCGCCCACCCAGGAGGACTACGACCACGCGGAGCTGATCCTGGACGCGTACGCGTGGCACACCTCCGAGGCGGGCGGGAAGAAGGGCTCCGCGATGCTCGGTGACGAGATGATCGACGAGGCCAGCCGCAAGATGGCGCTCGTCATCGCCGGAAAGGGCCGGGCCGCCGGTATGACCCGTACCTCGAAGTTCGAAGCCCCGGAGGCGTGAGCGCGATGCAGTTCGGCCGTACCTATGAGGAATTCACCGTCGGGGACGTCTACAAGCACTGGCCGGGAAAGACGGTCACGGAATACGACGACCACCTCTTCTGTCTGCTCACGATGAATCACCATCCGCTGCACCTGGACAGCAACTATGCGGAGCGGACCACCGACTTCGGCAAGAATGTCGTCGTCGGCAACTACGTCTATTCGCTGTTGCTGGGGATGTCGGTGCCGGATGTGTCGGGCAAGGCCATCGCGAACCTGGAAATCGAGTCGCTGAAGCATGTGGCGCCCACTTTCCACGGGGACACGCTGTACGGCGAGACGACGGTGCTCGACAAGACGCCGTCGAAGTCCAGGAGCGACCGCGGGATCGTGTCCGTGGAGACCAAGGGCTACAAGCAGGACGGCACCCTGGTGTGCGTCTTCCGGCGCAAGGTGATGGTGCCCACCGCCACGTACGTCGAGGAGCGCGGCGGGGAGCAGCCGGGCCGTCCGGAACTGCGGGAACCGGCCCGGAAGGAGAAGTGAGATGAGCGGACGCCTGGCGCAGACCGAGGGTCTGACGGACATCCAGCGGGAAATCCTCTCGACGGTCCGTGACTTCGTCGACAAAGAGATCCTGCCGGTCGCCACCGAGCTGGAGCACCGGGACGAGTACCCGACGCAGATAGTCGAGGGGCTGAAGGAACTCGGCGTCTTCGGGCTGATGATTCCCGAGGAGTACGGGGGCCTCGGCGAGTCGCTGCTGACCTACGCCCTGACGGTGGAGGAGATCGCCCGCGGCTGGATGAGCGTGTCGGGCATCATCAACACCCACTTCATCGTGGCGTACATGCTCAAGCAGCACGGCACGCGGGAGCAGAAGGAGTACTTCCTGCCGAAGATGGCGGCCGGTGAGATCCGCGGCGCCTTCTCGATGTCGGAGCCGGCGCTCGGCTCGGACGTCTCGGCCATCACGTCCAAGGGGGTCGCGGACGGCGGCGATTATGTACTGACCGGTCAGAAGATGTGGCTGACCAACGGCGGTTCGTCAACTCTGGTCGCGGTGCTGTGCCGTACGGACGAGGGCCATCCGGAGGGCACCCCGCCGCACAAGTCGATGACCACCTTCCTCGTGGAGAAGGAGGCGGGCTTCGGCGAGGTCCGGCCGGGTCTGACCATTCCCGGCAAGATCGAGAAAATGGGCTACAAGGGGGTGGACACCACCGAGCTGATCATGGACGGGCTGCGCGTCCCCGCCGACCGGGTCCTCGGCGGCGAGACCGGGCGTGGCTTCTATCACATGATGGACGGCGTCGAGGTCGGCCGGGTGAACGTGGCCGCGCGGGGCTGCGGCGTCGCGCAGCGCGCCTTCGAGCTGGGCGTTTCCTACGCGCAGCAGCGGCACACCTTCGGGAAGCCGATCGCCCAGCACCAGGCGATTCAGTTCAAACTTGCCGAAATGGCGACAAAGGTGGAAGCCGCCCATGCGATGATGGTCAACGCCGCACGCAAAAAGGACTCCGGGCAGCGAAACGACCTGGAGGCGGGCATGGCCAAGTACCTGGCCTCCGAGTACTGCAAGGAGGTGGTGGAGGACGCCTTCCGCATCCACGGTGGCTACGGGTTCTCCAAGGAGTACGAGATCGAGCGCCTCTACCGGGAGGCACCGATGCTCCTCATCGGTGAAGGTACCGCCGAGATCCAGAAAATGATCATCGGTCGGCGACTACTGGAGGAGTACCGAATCCAGGGGTGAACGCCCGATTTGAGGGGATTTCTTCAGGACGAAGATCACACCCCGTCATCGTGGTTCGGCCACGGATTGGCGCTGGCTCTTGGCCAGTTGCCGCTCGCAACCGATACCATCCCCGGAAAGCCGCCGTCCCCCATTGCATATGCGGCATCCTCCGCTACGAAGGTCATCCATGCCCCACAGCCAATCCTCTGCACAACGCGGTCGCGTCCGCCTCGCGCGCGGAGCGTCGCCGTGGCTCCTGCCGACCGTCGCGACGGCAGCGGTCAGCCTGGCCCGTTCCCGTCGCTCGGGACGCTGGGCTGCCGCCGCCGTGCCCGCCACCGCCCTGGCGGCGGGCATGCTGTGGTTTTTCCGCGACCCTGAGCGCGAGATCGCTCAGGGCCGGGTCATCTCCCCGGCCGACGGCGTGGTGCAGAGCATCATGCCGTGGAAGGACGGGCGCACCCGCGTCGCGATCTTCATGAGCCCGCTGAACGTCCACGTCAACCGCGCGCCGCTGGCCGGCACGGTGACGTCCGTGGAGCACATCCCCGGCGGGTACGTCCCGGCGTTCAACAAGGAGAGCGAGCACAACGAGCGGGTGGTCTGGCACTTCGACACCGAGCTCGGCGACATCGAGATGGTGCAGATCGCCGGTGCCGTGGCCCGCCGGATCGTGCCGTACGTACCCCAGGGCTCGAAGGTGGAACAGGGCGAGCGCATCGGCCTGATCCGCTTCGGGTCGCGCGTCGACGTCTACCTCCCGGCGGGTGTCGAGGCCGCGGTCGAGGTCGGCCAGGCCACCACCGCGGGGGTGACACGTCTTGACCGTGATTGATCCCGACACACAGCCCGGCTGGGTCGCGGACGTCGACGAGGAGGACGTGGCCGACGACATGCCGCTGTCGACGCGGCTGTCGATAGCGGACACCCTCACGCTCGGCAACGCCATCTGCGGCTTCATGGCCGTCTACTTCACCACCACCGGTGTCCTGATCCCGCACCTGACGGGCAACGAGGACGGCGGGATGGCGCGGCACAGCGCCGCCATGGCGGTGATCCTGATGCTGCTCGCCTCCATCTTCGACCTGTTCGACGGGCTCGTCGCGCGCAAGCTGCGCGCCTCGGCGATGGGGGCCGAGCTCGACAACCTCTCCGACCTGATCAGCTTCGGGCTGGCGCCGGCGTACTTCGTCGTCACCTGGGGCATGGTCGCCCCGGACTCACACCAGCGGGTCTCGGTGGTCGCGGCGGTGGTGGTGCTGCTGGCGGTGATCCTGCGCCTGGCCCGGTTCTCCTGTGTGACGCTGCGTGACGGGATCTTCCAAGGCATGCCGAGCCCGTTCGGCGCCCTGACGGTCGTCGCGATCGTGCTGCTGGAGCTGCCGTTCGTACCGACGCTGCTGGCGATCATCGGCGTGGCCTGGCTGATGGTGAGCCGGGTCGAGTACCCGAAGCCGCGGGGACGGCTGGCGGTGGCGATGCTCAGCTGGATCGTGCTCAGCATGGGCATGCTGGCGGCCTGGGCGCTGGACGCCCCCGGCGGCCAGACGCTCCTGCAGACCGGCTGCGCCCTCCAGATCGTGCTGGGCGCGATGATCCCGGTCTTCGCGACGGCCCGCCGGGTCAACACCTTCCGCGACAACCGCCGCGAGGCGCGCAGCGCGCAGGTCCAGCAGATCCAGTAGCGGCCACCGGCCTTCGGACAGGAAAGGCCCCCACCGAGCGCAGCAGCTCGGTGGGGGCCTTTCGCCGTATCCGGGGGCACGCAGGGCGCCCGGGGCGCACTCGGGTGCCCTGCGCGCGCCCTGGCGCCGCGGTTCAGCGCCGTGCCGTCACCGCAGGAAGTCCAGCGCCAGCGCCTCCGCGGCCCGCTCCAGGAGGGGGCCCGCCTCGGCCATGCAGCGGGCCGGGTCCGGCTCCAGGTCGGTCAGCGGATAGGCGCGGCGGATACCGGCCCGGCCCAGGGCCTCCGGCGGCAGGGCCAGCCGCCCGCAGACCGCCGCCACGTCCAGGCCCGCGGCCCGGGCCGCCGCCGCGACGCCGGCCGGTGCCTTGCCGTGCAGGGTCTGCGCGTCCAGCGACCCCTCGCCGGTGACGACGAAGGTGGCGCGGGCCAGGGCCGGGGCGAAGCCCAGCACCTCCAGCATCACGTCGATGCCCGGCCGGAAGGCGGCGTCCAGGCCGACGAGGGCGCCGTAGCCGATGCCGCCCGCCGCGCCCGCACCGGGCGCGTGGGCGTACTCCGCGGCGCGCGGCCCCACCGCGGTCTCCAGGACCTTGGCGTAGTGGGCGAGGGCCGCGTCCAGCGCCGCGACGTCCTGCTCGTCCGCGCCCTTCTGCGGCCCGTAGACGGCGGGTGCGCCCGTCGGTCCGGTGAGCGGGTTGTCCACGTCGCTGGCGAGCACCACCTCGGTGCCGGCGAGCCGGGGGTCCAGGCCCGACAGATCGGCGGTGGCCAGGTCGCGCAGCGGGCCGCCGCCCGGGGCGAGCGGGGCGCCCGCGGCGTCCAGGAAGCGGGCGCCGAGCGCGGCGAGCATGCCCGCGCCGCCGTCGGTCGTGGCGCTGCCGCCGACGCCGAAGACGATCGTGGTGGCGCCCGCGTCCAGCGCCGCGCGCAGCAGCTCACCGGTGCCGTACGTGGTGGCCGTCAGCGGCGCGAAGCGCCCCGCGGGCAGGTGCTGGAGCCCGGAGGCCTCCGCCATCTCCACCACGGCCGTGCCGTCCGCGCGCAGCGCGAAGGTGGCCGTCACCGGGTCGCCGACCGGGCCGGTGACCCGGACCTCGTGCCGCGCGAAGCCCGCCGCCAGGGCGGCCGCGACGGTGCCGTCGCCGCCGTCCGCGACCGGGACGGACTCCACCGCGAGGCCCGGCACGGCCCGGCACAGCCCGGCCGTGACGTGCTCGGCGACCTCGACGGCGGTGAGCGAACCCTTGAATTTGTCCGCGGCGACCAGCACCCGCGGTGCCCGGTCCCGGTCTGCCGCCGGTGTCCTTGCTGCGTCCGCCACTGTTTCCCCTTGCTTTCGAACTGGCAGTCGCGCCGCTGCGACCTTATCCGGCGCGCGGCCCGGCGAACAGGGAGCGGCGGAGCCGGACGGCGCGCCCACCCGGCAGAGCATCGCTTTTCCGGCCATAGTGGGACGCCATGAGCGTGCAGACGTCCGAGGAACCGACACCGAATTCCGAGCCGGGCCGTGCGGAGCACGATCCGCCGCCGGATCTCGCCCTGGTCGGTGTCGGGGTGGCCGCGGTGCTCGCGGTGGTGGCGTGGGCGGCACTGGGCAAAAGGAATTTCGAATCGGTCACCGATTCCGCGCTGAACTGGGTGCTGGGGAATTTCGGCTGGCTGTTCGTGGTGGCCGCCGATGTCTTTCTCGTCCTGTGCGTACTCATCGCTTTCAGCCGTTTCGGCCGGGTCCGGCTCGGCACGGACGACGCGGAGCCGGAATTCAGCAATCTCGCGTGGATCGCCATGATGTTCAGCGCCGGAATGGGCATCGGCCTGATGTTCTACGGCGTGGGCGAACCGCTGCAGCACTACGTCTCCCCGCCGCCCGCCAGCGGCGTCACACCGCACACCGGAGCCGCGGCCCGTACCGCGCTGGAGTACTCGTTCTTCCACTGGACCCTGACACCGTGGGCCATCTACGGCATCGCGGGCCTGGCCCTGGCGTACGCGGGCTTCCGCAAGGGCCGCAGCAACCGGCTCAGCTCCGCCTTCGTGCCGCTGATCGGCGAGCGGCGGGCCGGCGGGCGGCTGGGGCACCTGATCGACCTGCTGGCCGTCTTCGCGACCGTCTTCGGTACGGCCACCAGCCTCGGCCTGGGCGCCCTCCAGGTCAGCAAGGGGCTCAACATCACCACGGGCGCGACGGACAGCACGGCCGTCCAGCTGGTCATCATCGCCGCGCTCTCCGCCGCGTTCGTGGCCTCGGCCTTCTCGGGCCTGCACAAGGGCGTCAAGTGGCTGTCCACCCTGAACATCGTGCTGGCCGCGCTGCTGATGCTGTTCGTCTTCGTACTCGGCCCGACCGTGTACGTCCTGGACAGCATCCCGGCCAGCGTCGGCGGCTACCTCGCCGATCTGCTGCCGATGGCCTCGCGGACCGGCGCGTTCACCGACGCGGACTGGCTCGGCGTCTGGACCGTCTTCTACTGGGCGTGGTGGCTGTCCTGGGCCCCGTTCGTCGGCACGTTCATCGCCCGCATCTCGCACGGGCGCACCGTCCGGGAGTTCCTGATCGGCGTCCTGCTGGTGCCCAGCGGCGCGACGATGGTCTGGTTCTGTGTGATGGGCGGCAGCGCCATCCGGCTGGACGCCAGCGGCCTGGCCGATCTGGCGAAGCACGCCAAGGACGCGGAGGCGTCGCTGTTCGGCATGCTGGACGCGCTGCCGGCCGGGGCCGTGACCTCCTGGGTGGCGATGATCCTGGTGATGACGTACTTCATCACCAGCGCGGATTCCGCGTCCCTGGTGATGGGGTCGCTGACCAGCCGGGGCGCGCTGCACCCGCGGACGTGGCTGGTGGTCACCTGGGGCATCCTGATGGCCGCGGTCGCCGCGGTGCTGCTGGTGGCCGGCGGGCTCGGCGCGCTCCAGACGGCGACGATCCTGGTCGCGCTGCCGTTCGTGTTCGTGATGCTGGCACTGTGCTGGGCGCTGCTGAAGGAGCTGCGCGAGGACCCGGGCGCCGGGCCCGCCCGGCACCCCGCGATGCACGGGCTGCGGGACGCGGTGCGCACCATCGTCGGCGAGGAGATCACCGAACGCGGCCGGACCCGGCACCCGCGGCTGCGCCGGGCGGCGGACGCCAAGCGGTCGGGCGACGACACGGACCCGGGCACGCCGGGAGCGTAGGCCCCCCGGGGCCGGGCTCCGGCAGGCGCGCGGCCCGGTGACCGGCCCCACTACGCTCGCCGCATGACCATGGACTACGCCACATACATCGCCGGTCTCCCCCGGGTGCTCGCGGGGGCCGGTGTCATCCTCCGGGACGCCGACGACCGGGTGCTGTACGTCGAACCGAACTACCGCGACACCTGGAACCTGCCCGGCGGCACCGTCGAGTCCGACGCGGGCGAGTCGCCCCGCCAGGCCGCGCGGCGGGAGACCGCCGAGGAGATCGGCCTGGACATCGCGCCGGGACCGCTGCTGGCCGTCGACTGGGTGCGCGGGCCCGGACGGCCGCCGCTGGTGTCGTACCTGTACGACGGCGGTGTGCTGGACGCGGAGCAGCTGGCGGCCATCCGCCTCCAGGAGTCGGAGCTGCTGTCCTGGTCCCTGCTCACCTGGGAGGAGGCCGAACCGCGGCTGTCCTCGCCGATGGCGCTGCGCATGCGGGCCGCGCTGGACGCGCTGGCGCGCGGCGGCGGGCCGGTGGAGCTGGAGGACGGAGTGGCGCCGACCGCCCCTTGACTTCAAGTCGCCTTGAAGTTGCATCGTTCAGCGCATGACGTTCTTCCCGGATTCGGCGGTCCCGCCGGGCCGCCTGGCGGTGGGCGTGGTGCTGCCGTCGCTCGCCGTGCAGCGGGAGCAGAAGCTCACCCTCGCCGAGGCGGCCCGGCACGCGGAACGGGCCGGGCTCGACCTCGTCGCGTACCGGGACCAGCCGGCCGGTGCGCCGGCGCTGGACGCCGCGGTGGCCGTGGCGGCGGTGGCCGCGGCGACCGAGCACGTCACCGTGGTCAGCGGGGGCTACGCGCCGGCGCTCCGGCCCCCGGCCCGGGCCGCCGAGCAGATAGCGAGCTTGCAGTACGTCGCGGACGGGCGGCTGGTGCTCGGCGTGGGGACGGGTGGCGGGCGCGCGCGGTGGGCGGCGGCCGGTGTGCCGTACGAGGAGCGGGGGCGCCGGACCGACGCGGCGCTGCGGCTGCTGCCCCGGCTGCTCGCGGGCGACCGTTCGGCGCTGCCGTACGAACCGGCCGTGCCCTCGGGCGAGTTGCCGCCCGCCGTACCGATGCCGCCGGTCTGGATCAGCGGCAACGCGCACAGCGCGGTACGGCGTGCCGCACGCCTCGGCGACGGCTGGTTCCCCGCCCTGGCCCCGCCCGCCGACGTGGCCGCGGGCACCGTGCGCCTCGCCGAACTCGCCGCCGCGTTCGGCCGGCCGGCCCCGTCCGTCGCCGTCGGCACCGTCGGCGCGCTCGGCGCGGAACCGGACCTGCCCGGCCGCGCGGACCTCGCGGCGGGCCTGGCCGCGGCGCGCGGCTCCGCGCCCGAACGCTTCGCGGAGGTCCCGGTGACCGGCAGCGTCCGGGAAGCCGCCGAACACCTGCACAGCTACTGCGGCGCGGGCGTCTCCCGCGTCCTGATGAGCTTCCCGGGCGGCGACTGGCGCCACCAGGTGGACCTGCTGGCGGACGTACGGGAGCTGCTGCGCTGAGCTTGTCCATTTATCGAGTTCGACGCGGTTTCGTTCCGACCTTGTGGTGCGCTGGACGACTGGACGCCGCGCCGGTGGCAAGGACTCTGCCCACGTCGTGACGTGGGGCCCGGCGGGGGTTCTTCGATCCCGGTGGCCTTCCGGGTCCGGGGCGGGATGGTTTTGGTGCACTGGCTGGTGAGCCGGCCTTCGCGGGCAGGTTTCTGAACCCTCTGCGGACGCGGGCGGGTGTCAGTCTGTTCGGCTCGGTGGGCTTCTCCCAGGGCCTGCGGAGGTCGGTGGCCAGTGGACGGGCGAGCCGGAGCTGGGCATAGGCGGCGATCACCAGCCAGGTCCACCGGCCGGCGGCTCCGCAGCTGCGGAGCCGGGGCTTGGTCCAGCCGAGGGTCTGCTTGAACAGACGAAAGGTGTGCTCGATGTCGAAGCGGCGGAGGAAGGACTGCCGGCAGCGGTCGACGCGCCACGAAAAGGAAGGAGCTGGCGATCACTGTCGTTCGCCAAACGGTCACAGTGACGGTAGTGCGAACCGAGCCACTGGGACAAAAGAGGCGCTCGGGGCGGAAACCAAGTTGCCCGTGGGGGGCTCTGGCCCAGGCGGCCGGCTTGGTGGCCAAAGTATGGGAACTGCCGCCCCCGCCCTCGCGGCTCAGTCGCCTGTGCCCACCGGGCACGGCAGTTGGGCAACCGCCGTGCCCCTGTGTCGCCTGCGGTCAGAGGATCCTTATCTTCTCGATTTTGACCCCGCCGGGGTGGTTCGGCCATTGGAAGACGGTCCACTTGTTGATGCCGCCCTCGGGCTGCCACCTTCCGTTCCCGAACCACTGAACGCGGTTGTTGCCGGTCCAGATCCGGGTAGCCCAGTAATAGCTGCCGCGAAGGTCCCACTCCCCGGCGTTGGCAAGACAGAGGTCGCGGCTGGACTCGCCTGTGTAGTGGTAAGTGAGCTTCAGGTACTCGTCGGTGACGCCACATGTGACCCCATTGATCGCAGCCGCCTCAGTGGTGGTGATGGCGGTCAGCGAGGTGGTCAGCATCAAGGTCGTCAGCCCGGCCAGGACGGCCCGTTTGGGGGCGATCGGTCTCATCGAAATTCTCCTCTGTGGGAAGGTACAAGCCGCTTTGCTCAGCCCCGGCCCAGGGACTGACCGGAGGACAGTACGGATTTCCTGCCGGTCATTGGTGGCCCCTTGGCTCATCGGTTACGGAAGGCTGCGGCAGGTGGCCCTGCGGGCCAAAAGGGGACGCAATCGGGGAGGGTCACCTTCCCCGACACCACAGGCGGTTCAGAGAATCCTGATCGCCTTCAGGCGGACCCCGCCGGGGTGGTTCGGCCATTGGAAGACGGTCCACTTGTTGATGCCGCCCTCGGGCTGCCACCTTCCGTCCCCGAACCACTGAACGCGGTTGTTGCCGGTCCAGATCCGGGTGACCCACAAATCCCCAGCGGGGTAATCTATGAATCCGGCGTTGGCAAAACACCGGGTAAATGGGGTTCCGGCTCCCGAATGAAGATCGATTTGCAGGAAGTCGTTCTGGGTGCACGGCACTTGGTCCATCGCGAGGGCCTGGGGTGCGCTGGCGAGGGTGAATGAGGCCGCCGCCGCGAAGCTCGTCAATGCGGTCAGGACCGCCCGTTTGGTACTTCTTTTCATGACGCCCCCCTCTGGGGTTGCTGGTTGAGCGTTGAGTCCTGCGAATACCCGGCTTCGCGCCCCAGGAGACCCGCACCCATCGAAGCGGTGTGTCACCGGGGGTGTGCGCGCGGTTTCGCAAGCGCCGGTCGTACAACCTTCCACAGTCGCCCGGCATCTGAATGTTAGGAAGATCACGACGGCGCAGAGTTGGACCACAGCGACTTTCCGACAGGACATCTGCGCCACGAGCGCGTGTCACAACGGCCCATGCGAAAGGACTGGTCGGCGATGGACAGCACTGCCGCGAAGGCCGACGGCCCGATCTCCCTGGACACCACGGCCACACCCAGGGAGTGCGATGCCGCGCCACACGGGCGGGAACGGCAGACCGGCGGCTTCCGGGCCACAGCGCGTGCCGCCAGGGTGCGCGGCGCGGCGATCATCGATGTCGCCGACGAGTCGGCCATCCGGACCGTGGGCACTGCGGGCGGCATGGCGGATCAGATACGGCTGTACGTGGTCAGATGCGGCGCCTGGAGGGGCGGCGTACACGATCGCGACGAACGTACCGTGGCATCCGGGCAGTTCCTCCTCCGGTACATCGGCCGGCCATCGCACTTTCGAACGGCTCCGCACACATCGGGGAACACCGTCGCACTGCCCGCCGTGTTATGCGCACCCTTACTCGGAGACCAGGGCACCGCCGGGCCGGCGGACCCGGCGAGGGTGCGCCTGCTGGTGGCCCGGGCGAACAGTGTCCACGAGACCGTGACCGGCCTTGGTCCGGCCGCAGTACAGGCCGCCCACAGCATCCTCATCGAGTTGGCCAAAGCGACAATGATGCGCCGGTTGGACGACGTGGAAACCCAGTTGGCCCTGCTCGCCCAGACCGCCAGGAATCTCACGGACAGCCGTCTGCCCGACCCCGAGTTATCACCTGCGACGCTGGCGCGCGGACTCAATGTCTCCATACGCACTCTCCAGCGGGCGTTCGCGGTGTCAGGAGAGTCCGTAGCCTCCTACATCCGCCGCCGGCGACTCGAAGAGGCCCGGCTCGCCCTCACCACGCCGACCTGCCGGCGAAGCATCTCGGAACTGGCCGCCCACTGGCAGTTCGCGGACAGCAGCCACTTCATCCGGGCCTTCAAGAAGCAGTACGGCCAGACCCCCAGGGAGTACGCGCGCTCGCACAAGGCCGGCGACCGGTACCCCTGAAGCCACCCGGCCACGTCACCGTTGCTTCGCCGGGCGAACTAGGCGCGGCGAGGCACGCCTTACCCGATCCGGTTTTCAGGGTCGTGCAGCCTCATGTGCTGCCCCGCCTTGTCGACCATCAACCCGAAGCTGCGAGGCCCCGGCCGTCCCTGAACCGTCCACCAGGCGTGTATCGGCATCGATGATGACCTGCACGTTCGCGGAGTACCGGCAGTTGCGGATCGAGGCACCGGCCTGCGGACCCGCACCGGACCAGGGCGAAGCGTGACGCTTCCGCGAACCCACCCCGATGGATGCCCTGATGCTCCGAGCTCACGACCACGGCCTTCGCGTTGATCCACTCTGTGACGGAGCACAGGATCGGACGAAGGCCACCCACACGTCCGCCGAACTGCGAAAACGCTGACCAAGCGCGAGCCGCGTTCGACGCCGGTCGTTGAATGACAAGCTGAGAGTCCGGTGCCGCGCCGCCCGGCCGTACGAGAGCGGAAGGGGGCGCCTAGGCTGCCCGCATGAAGGAGAACACGGAGGCCGGGAGCACCGACCGTACCGAGGGAGCGTGGGAGGACGACTACTGGGTGGCGGGCGGGGCGGCTGCCCTGGCCGACGTGCCCGGGGTCGTCGGTGTCACGCTGGGCGGCAGCCGGGCCCGGGGCACCCACCGCCCGGACTCCGACTGGGACCTCGGCGTCTACTACCGTGGCGAGCCCGGCCTCGCCGCCCTCGCGGAACTGGCCGCCGAGATCACCGGGGCGCCGGTGGAGATCCACGGGCCGGGCGCCTGGGGCGACTGGGTCAACGGCGGGGCGTGGCTGGTGATGCCGGACGGCCGGCACGTGGACTGGCTGCTGCGGGACCTCGACCGGGTGGAGCGGGTGTGGCGGGACTGCCGGGCGGGCCGGTTCGAGATCGGCGCCCAGGTGGGCCACCCGCTGGGGTTCTGGTCCCCGGCGTACGCGGGCGAGCTGGCGCTGGCGCGCGTCCTGGCCGACCCCACCGGTGAACTCGGCCGGCTCCGGGCGGAGACGCAGGAATACCCGGAGCCGCTGCGTGCCGCGCTGACCGGCACGGCGGTCTGGGACGCCGGGTTCTCCGTGGCCATGGCGGGCACGTCGCACGCCACCGCGGACACCCTGCACGCGGCCCTGTGCCTGGCCCGGGCGGTGGGCGACCTGACCCAGGCCCTGCACGCCCACCACCGGTCCTGGCTGATCAACGAGAAGCGCGCGCTCGCCGCCGCGGCGGCCCTGCCCGACGCGCCGCCCGGCTTCGCGGAGCGGGCGGGCGCGCTTCTGGGGCAACTCGGTTGCACAGGGCCGGAGTTGGTGCGTTCATTGAAAGCGGCGGAGCAGCTGGTGGCGGACGTACGGGCGGTGGTGGAGGGCGCGGGCTGACCGCTTCCCGCACTCACCCGAACAGCGGCTGCTGCCCGCCCGCGTCCACGCGCCCGCGCGGGGCTCCGCCCCGCTCGAAGTCCAGCAGCCGGCGCTTGCGGTCGAGCCCGCCGCCGTAGCCCGTGAGGCTGCCGCCGGCCCCGATGACCCGGTGGCAGGGGATGATGATGCCGATCGGGTTCTTCCCGTTGGCGAGGCCGACCGCGCGGGCGGCGGAGGGCTTGCCGAGGCGTCCGGCGAGCTGCCCGTACGAGAGCGTGGCACCGTACGGGATCTCGCGCAGCGCGGCCCAGACGCGGCGCTGGAAGGGCGTGCCCCGTGGGGCGAGGGGCAGGTCGAAGTCGGTGAGCGTGCCGTCGAAGTAGGCGCGCAGCTGCTGGACGGCCGCGGCGAACGGCGGCGCCGTCACGTCCTCCGGCGGCCCGAAGGACTCCTGGGGCGGGCGGTGGCGCTGATCGGTCATGTAGAGGCCGGTGAGCGCGTTCCCCTCGGCCACGAGAGTCAGCGGGCCGTACGGGGTGTCGGGCAGCAGGGCGTGGCAGCGGGCGCCGCCGTCGGGTGCGGGAGCGGGAGTGGACATCGGTCGCCTCAGTCGGTGGGGAGGTGGTTGATGGGGTGGTCGTCGGTGGCCCAGAGGTACTGGACGGCGTACGCGCGCCACGGGCGCCAGCGCGCCGAGTGCCGGATGAGCGCCGCCGGGGTGGCCGGCAGTCCGAGGCCCGCGGCGGCCCGGCGCAGGCCCAGGTCGGTCGGGGTGAACGCGTCGGGGTCGCCGAGGGCCCGCATGGCAATGCACTCGACGGTCCAGGGCCCGGCCCCGGGCAGCGCCGCCAGCTGGGCGCGGGCCCGGTCGCGGTCGCTGCCGACGCCGAGCTGAACGGTGCCGTCGGCGAGCGCGGTGATCAGTCCGGTCAGGGTGGCCCGCCGGGTGCGCGGCATGGCGAGCGCCTCCGGGTCCAGTCCGGCCAGCTCGGCGGCGGCCGGGAAGAGGCGGGTCAGGCCGCCCGCCGGGTCGTCGATCCTCCGGCCGTGCGCGGTGACCAGCCGGGCCGCGTGTGTACGGGCCGCGGCGGTGGAGACCTGCTGGCCCAGCACGGCCCGTACCGCGAACTCGTCCGCGTCCACCGTGCGCGGCACCCGCCGTCCCGGCGCCTTGCGGACCAGCGGCGCGAGCACCGGGTCCGCGCCCAGCAGCCCGTCCACCGCCTCCGGGTCGGCATCCAGGTCGAGCATCCGGCGGCAGCGGGCGATGGCGCCCGCGAGGTCGCGCAGGTCGGTCAGGGAGAGCCGGCAGGCGATGTGGCCGGGGCGCGGGGCGAGGGCGACGATGCCGTGCCCGTACGGGAGGGCGAGCGTGCGCCGGTACGCGCCGTCCCGCCACTCCTCCACACCCGTTACCGCGGTCGCGGCCAGGTGCCCGAAGAGGTTGTCCGGGCACAGCGGCTGCCGGAAGGGCAGCCGCAGGGCGAGCGCGCCGGGCAGGGCCGCGCCGGCGCCGGGGCGGGCGCGCCGCCGCAGTTCGGTGGGGGCGAGCGCGAACACCTCCCGCACCGTGTCGTTGAAGGTGCGGATGCTGGCGAACCCGGCGGCGAACGCCACGTCGGCCATGGGCAGTTCGGTGGTCTCGATGAGCAGCCGCGCGGTCTGGGCGCGCTGCGCGCGGGCCAGCGCGAGCGGTCCGGCGCCGAGTTCGGCCAGCAGCTGCCGTTCGATCTGCCGGGTGCTGTAGCCGAGCCGGGCGGCCAGGCCGGGTACGCCCTCGCGGTCCACGACACCGTCGGCGATCAGCCGCATGGCGCGCGCCACGAGGTCGGCGCGCTCGTCCCACTGCGGCGATCCGGGGCTGGCGTCCGGGCGGCAGCGCTTGCAGGCGCGGTAGCCGGCCTGCTGCGCGGCGGCGGCGCTCGGGTAGAAGGTCATGTTCTCGGGCTTGGGCGGCACCACCGGGCAGCTGGGACGGCAATAGATGCGCGTGGTGCGCACCGCCGTGTAGAACCACCCGTCGAACCGGGCGTCCTTGGACCGGACGGCGCGCAGACAGCGCTCGAAGTCGGTGTGCATGCCTCCAGGATCCGGCAGCCGCCGACGCCGGGCTGGCGGTTTTCCGACATCAGCGTCCGGTGACCAGCGGTGCCGCGGGAAACCGTGCCCGGTAAGGCCGTTCCGTGCCCCACACGGACGGGTGGCATACGGCACTCTCCGAGGATTTGCGCCCGGCCGGGGGCGGTGTGCGAGAGTTGGCCACCCGGTCGGCCGGGCGCGCACGTGTGCGCAGCCGCTGCCGGGACCCCCTTACTTCAGACGAACGGTTCCGGCCGGGCCTCCAGCGTGTCCGGAGTCGTTCCCCTCCCTACGTCCTTCTCAGAGAGTGATGCAGGCAACGACTCTTCTTCCCCGGACCGAGGACCTGTTCACCCAGGGCCTGGAGCTCCAGGAGGGTGCCGCCCTCCTGCGTTTCGGCGCCGCCCGGCAGCGGCCCGCCGACCGGACCAGTTGGTGCAATTCCGGTGCCGTCGCCTGGCTCGACGCCGCCCGCGGGCACGTATGGAGCGTCGGCGAGGCGGAGGCCGCCGCCGGTCTCGTCCTCCGTGCCGCGCAGGGCTTTCCCGACCAGGTACGGGAGTTCACCGGGCCGCGCGGCACCGAGACGCTGGCCGGCCGCCATCTGGCGCTCACCGACGTGGTCGAGTGGGTCTTCCGCTGGACGCTGGAGGAACCGGCGGTCCACCCGGCGGAGGACCGGGTGGTCACGCTCGACGAGCGTCACCACGACGAGCTGCTGGCCTTCCTCAACGCGCACAGCCCGGCCCACTCCACCGGCCCCGGCTCGGCGGACGTCAGCCTGTGGGCCGGCATCCGCGGCGCGGACGGGCGCCTGGTCGCCTGCGGCGCGATGAGCAGCCTGCGGGACAGCGGCGCCCCGCTGATGGCGTCCGTCGCGACCGACACCGCCCAGCGCGGCCAGGGCCTGGGCGCGGCGCTGACCTCGTGGCTGACCCGGCACACCGTACGGAGGCACGGCTTCTGCACGCTGTGGCAGCTGGCCGACAACGCGCCCGCCGAACGGCTCTACGACCGGCTCGGCTACCGCAACGAGGACCCCTGCGTGTCCGCGCGGATCGTCCCGGCCTGAGCGGCGGGCCGTACGGGCGCCGGCCGGCGGACCCGCCCGAGCGGTTCCCGGCCGGCGCCCGGTCAGCCCACCCGCGCCGCGAACGCCGCGTACGCCCGCTCGTCGAAGAGCACGAAGCGCACCTCTTCGACGGCCGTCTCCGCCGCCCGTACGGTCTCCACCGCGATGCGGGCCGCGTCGTCCAGCGGCCAGCGGTAGACGCCGGCGGAGATGGCGGGGAAGGCGACCGTACGGGCGCCCAGGTCGTCGGCGACCCGCAGCGACTCGCGGTAGCAGGAGGCGAGCAGGTCCGAGCGGTCCTCGGACTCCGCCCAGACCGGGCCGACGGTGTGGATCACCCAGCGGGCCGGCAGCCGGCCCGCCGTGGTGGCCACGGCCTGCCCGGTGGCCAGGCCCTTGCCGTACTGGGAGGCGCGCAGCGCGCGGCACTCCGCCAGGATCTCGGGACCGCCGCGGCGGTGGATCGCGCCGTCCACTCCCCCGCCGCCGAGCAGCGAGGAGTTGGCGGCGTTCACCACGGCGTCCACCGTCTGTTCGGTGATGTCGCCGGCGACGAGGGTGAGGGCGGGGATGTGCGCGGTCATACGGCCATCATGCCCCGTCGTCCGGCTCCCGGGCGCAGGTGGCCGCCATCGCCCGGGGCCATGTGATCTCGAAGTACTTCACCCGCTCGTCCTCGCCCACCGGCAGCATCCCGGCGGCGGCCATGACCCGCTGGGACGCGGTGTTGTCATGGTCGGCGTCGCCCCGCACGCAGGTGACGCCGCGTTCCCGGGCGAGGCGCAGCAGCCCGCGCAGGGCCTCGGTCGCGTATCCGTGGCCGCGTGCCCCCGGGACCAGGCCGTAGCCGATGGTCACACTGCCGTCCGCGGCGGGCGGCCGGTTGAAGCCCAGGCTGCCGATGACCAGGCCGTCCGCCCGGCGGCGTATCTCGTAGTCCCCGAACGGCTGCGGGTCGCCGGTGGCCGCGCAGTGCCCCAGGAAGTCCTCGGCGGATTCCACGTCCCCGTCGGTGGGGTAGCCGGGTGCCCAGCGGTCACCGTCCGCCGGGGTGCGCGCCACCAGCCGCTCGGCCTCGGCGACGGTGAGCGGGTGGAGCACCAGCCGCGCGGTCTGAAGATCGTCCATGACAGGGGGGTACCACGCGCGGCGAGCGGGCCGCACCGGAATTTCCGGCCGTGACGCCCGCCGGCGCGGGCGGGAGCCCGTACCGTCACCGGGCCGTCGTGAGGTAGCCGGTGAGCATGGCGACGACTTCGTTTTCGAGCCGGGTGACGTCCACCGGGTCCGGTGCCGCCAGGAGCTGGTGGATGACGAGTTCGGTCGTGGCCACCGCGAGCCGGGCGGCGACGCCGGTGTCCGCGACCCGGACCTGCGGGTGGCGCTCGAACAGCTGCTGCACGGAGGCGACCCGCGCCCGGTGGTGCCGGGTGACCTTGTCGATCAGTTCCGGGGTCCGGGGCCCCTGCTCGGCCATGACCCGCAGCAGCTGGGGATCGTCCCGGTGGTTGTCGATCGAGGTGCGCACGAAGAGCCGGATGGTCTCTTCGAGGGAGTCGGGCAGCTGCCCGGCCAGACGTTCCCCGACGGCGGCGACCCCGGCGTCGAGGTGCTGGATCAGCAGCTCCACCAGGATGGCGTCCTTGTTCGGGTAGTACTGGTACAGCGATCCGATCGACACCCGCGCCCGTTCGGCGATGCGGTTGGTGGTCCCCGCGGCGTAGCCGTACTCGGCGAAAACGTGAGCAGCCGCGGTGAGGATGCGCTGCCGGGTGGCTTCCGCGCGGGCCTGGCGCGGCTGTTTACGTGGGGCCAGTCCCCGGCTGTCCGCCGCCATGGCACCTCCTGGAGAGCCCCTCGAATGCGAGTGGCGAAGACCTGAGCAATTACTCACAATAGTGCCATGAGCTGCGGCGGAGCGGCAGCTGCCGCCGCGGTCGGCGGAGCGTGGCAGGTGCGGGGCGAGCGCCGTCGCCGCCCCGGCCGCCCGCCGTGCCGCCCTTCCGGAAGGAGCCTCCATGACGCACGTCCGCACCCGCCCCCGCCGGCTGTCCCCGGACGAGGTCCGCGCCCGGCTCGGTGAGCCCGAGTCCATGCTGGAGAACAAGAAGATCGACCACATCGACGTGTTCGCCCGCCGCTTCATCGCGCACTCGCCCTTCCTGTCGCTGGCCACGGCGGACGCCGCCGGACATGCCGACTGCTCGCCGCGCGGCGACTATCCGGGCTTCGTGAAGGTCCTCGACGAGCACACGCTCGCGATACCCGACCGGCCGGGCAACCGGATCGCCGACTCGTTCCGCAACATCGCGGAGAACGGCGAGGTGGGGCTGCTCTTCCTGGTCCCCGGCATGTCGGAGACCCTGCGGGTCAACGGCAGCGCCTACCCCACCGACGAGCCCGACGTGCTCGCCCGGATGCGCACCGAGGCCAAGTCGCCGGTCCTGGCGATCGTCGTCGAGGTGGCCGAGGCGTACTTCCACTGCGGCCGCGCGCTGCTGCGGTCCCGGTTGTGGGACCCGGCGAGCCAGGCCCTCGCCGACGAGCTGCCGGCGGTCGGTGAGATCGCCGCCGCGCAGTTCGGGGGCGACATCGACCCGTCGGTGTTCGAAGCCGTCCTCGCAGAGTCCTACCGCAAGCTCTACTGACCGTGCCGGAAAGGGAATCACCGATGCAGCGGACCCTCCTCGACCGCCTCGACCCGGTCGCCGACGACGTCGTCTCCCTCGTGCTGCGCGGCGCCGACGGCCCGCTGGCGCCCTGGGAGCCGGGCGCCCATGTCGACGTGGCCCTGCCGAACTGGCTGACCCGGCAGTATTCCCTGTGCGGGGACCCCGCGGACCGCGAGACCTATCGCGTGGCCGTACGGTACGACCCGCTCAGCCGGGGCGGTTCGGAGTACATCCACCGCTTCCTGCGCGTGGGCCGCCCGCTCGACGTGTCACTGCCGCGCAACCACTTCCCCCTCGTCCCCGCGCCGCGCTACCTCTTCCTCGCCGGCGGGATCGGCATCACCCCGGTCCTGCCGATGCTGCGTGCGGCGACCGCGGCGGGGATACCGGCCTCGCTCGTGTACGTGGGTCCCTCGCCCGACACCATGCCCTTCGCCGGTGAACTGCGCGCCGCCTACGGAGACGCCGTACGCATCGTCGCCACGCGGGAGCACGGCAGACCGGACTTCGCCGAGCTGGCGGCGGAGCTGGACCCCGCGACCCTGGTCTACTGCTGCGGCCCGGCCTCCATGCTCGCGGCGGCGGAGGCCGCCTTCCCGGCCGGGCGGCTGCACGCCGAGCGGTTCCAGCCGCTGCCCAGGGTGTTCGCGCCCAACACGGCGTTCGACGCCGTGTGCGCGCGCTCGGGGCGGACGCTTCCGGTGCCGGACGACGAGTCGCTGCTCGACGTCCTGAACCACGCCGGGTTCCGCGTGCCGTCCGGCTGCCGCGAGGGCGTCTGCGGCAGTTGCGAACTCACCGTCCTGGACGGGGAGCCCGAGCACCGGGACGACATCGGCGCCCCCGAAGGCCGGATGTACGCCTGTGTGTCGCGGGCGCTGGGGCCGCGGTTGGTGCTGGACCTCTGAGGACGCCACGGCATGGCGGGCGGCGGGCGACGCGTCGGCAGCGGCCCGCCGGAAAGGCGGTCAGCCCTTTTCGAGGATCGTCTTGAGCTCCGACAGCATCATGATCCAGCCGCCGCTGACGCCCTCCAGCATCTTGGAGTCGGCCGACGTGAAGCCGTCGTGGGTGATGGTCAGCTTGACGCCCAGCTCCGGCTCCTCGGCCGGCTCGATGTCGAAGGCGACCTTCGAACGCTCCTTGACCGCCTCGGCGAACTCCGCGTCGCTCATGCCGAACATCTCCTGGTGCATCGGCTGCAGCGTGTGCCAGGTGTAGGCGAGCCGCTTGCCGGGCTCCGACTCGGTGACGACCTGGCCGAGGTCCTGCGGCTCGCCGCCGTCCTCGACCGGCCACAGCACCTTCGAGCCGACGCGCCAGTCCGAGGAGGGCGCCCAGCCGCCGTGGTACTGCTTCAGGAACTCCGGGCTGGTCAGCCCCTCCCAGAGCTTCTCGGGCGTGGTGTGGATGTAGATCGTGTAGACGAACTCGGGCCTGCTCATCGCCGTTCCTTCCAGGGCGTGCTTCAGGTTGCCGAGCGCGGCCATCCGGCCCCGCTCGTACCGGCCGATCCAGCGGTCGGCGAGATCGTGGATGGGCACGGGGTTGAGGTAGTGCAGCCTCTCCCGGCCGTGCCGGACCGTCGTGACCAGGCCCGCGCCCTCCAGCACCGCCAGGTGCTTGGACACCGCCTGCCTGGTCATCTCCAGCCCGGCGCACAGCTCCCGCAGACTCTGCCCGGCCCGCTCGTTCAGCCGGTCCAGCAGCTGCCTGCGGCTCGGGTCCGCGAGCGCCTTGAACACCTCGTCCATGCCGTCCTACCCCCTCACTTCCAGATTGGCAACCGCATGGTTGCATGTCAAACCGAGGAGGTACGGCAACAGCGGATCGTGCGGTGTTCCGGCCGACGCCCTCCTCAGCGGACGGCCCGCGGCCCGCTCAGCGGACGTCCCGCAGCCGCCGCCAGACCGCCCGGGCGGCGTGGTGCCCGGACATGCCGTGCACGCCGGGACCCGGCGGGGTGGACTGGGAGCACAGGAAGACCGCCGGGTGGGCGGTCGTGTACGGGACGCGGGCCAGCTTGGGGCGGATGACCAGGCCGAGGCCCGCGGCGGAGCCGGCGCCGATGTCCCCGCCGACGTAGTTGGCGTTGCGGGCGGCCAGTTGGGGCGGACCGGCGACGGCGCGGGCCAGCACCAGATCGCGGAACCCGGGCGCGAAGCGCTCCAGCTGGCGCTCCACGGCTTCGGTGGCGTCGCCTTCCCAGCCGTGCGGCACGTGTCCGTACGCCCAGAAGGTGTGCTTGCCCTCGGGCGCGCGGGTCGGGTCGATCAGGCTCGGCTGCGAGGTGATCAGGAACGGTACGGACGGGGCGCGGCCGTCCGCGGCGGCGCGCAGCGCGGTGCCGATCTCGCCGCTGGTGGGGCCGAGGTGGACGGTGCCCGCCCGGCGGGCCGCGGCCGAGGTCCAGGGCGCCGGGCCGGCCAGCGCGTAATCGATCTTGAAGACACCGGGGCCGTACCGCACGCCGCGGTAGGCGTGGCCGAGCCCGGCGATCCGGGCCAGGGCGGTCGGCGAGGTGTCGAAGACGTAGGCGCGGGCGGGCGGCAGGTCGTCCAGCCGTTTGACCTCGTAGTCCGTGTGGACCACACCGCCGTGCAGGCGCAGCAGCGCGGCCAGGGCGTCCGGGATGGCCTGCGAGCCGCCGCGCGGGATCGGCCAGCCGCCGGAGTGCGCGGCGAGGGCGAACATGATGGCGGCGCCGGCCGTGCCGGGGCTGCTGAGCGGGGCGATGACATGGGCGGCGAGCCCGGCGAACAGGCCGCGCGCCTTCTGGTCCCGGAAGCGCCGGTTCAGCAGGGCGGCCGGCTGGGCCGCGGCCAGGCCGAACCGGGCGTACGTCACCGGGTCGCGCGGCAGGCCGAGCCACTGGGTGCGCAGGAAGTCCGCGGCCAGGGTCTCCCACTTGCCGAGGAAGGGGGTGAGCAGTCTGCGGTACGTCCCTGCGTCGTGCGCGCCGAGGGACATCGCCGTCTCGCCGACGGACCGGGCGAGCACCGCGGCGGTGCCGTCGGGGAAGGGGTGGGCCAGCGGGAGGTCCGGGTGCAGCCACTGGAGGCCGTGCCGCTCCAGGCCCATGGCGGTGAAGGCGGGCGAGCCCGCGGCGAGCGGGTGCACCGCCGAGCAGGGGTCGTGCCGGAAGCCGGGGAGGGTCAGTTCCTCGGTGCGGGCGCCGCCCCCGATGGTGTCCCGGGCCTCGAAGACCTCGACGGCCATGCCGCGGCGGGCCAGTTCGACGGCTGCGGTCAGCCCGTTGGGGCCCGCCCCGATCACCACGGCATCGAGCATCGTCGGCACCTGCGCCACTCCCCTCGTGTGCGACCCTCGCCCTTGAGGATCAGTCGGCGGCCGCCAGCAGTCCGAGGATACGCCGGGCCGTGGCCGCGTCCCGGGCCGCGGTGAACGGCAGCGCGTTGCCCCCGGTAATACGGAACGGCTCGCCGGCGACCGTGCCGCTCGCGCCGCCCGCCTCGTGGACGAGCAGCAGCCCCGCCGCGTGATCCCACGCGTTCTCCCAGCTGAAGGCCACCGCGTCCAGTTCACCGCGGGCGATGTGCAGATACTCCAGGCCCGCCGAGCCGCAGGGGCGCGGCGCGACGCCGTCGGTCTCCAGCAGGGCCAGGACCCGCTTCTGCTCGTCGTCGGTGAAGTCGTAGTGCGATATCGCCACGTCCAGCACCGCGCCGGGCGCCGGGGAACCGGGGCGCAGCGGCTCCCCGTCCAGCTCGGCGCCGGCACCGCGGCGGGCGACCGCCATCAGGTCCAGGGCCGGGGCGTACGTCCAGGAGGCCAGCAGCTCGCCGCGCAGGGCCAGGGTGACCAGGGTGGCGAAGCCCGGGTCGCCGTGCACGAACTGGCGGGTGCCGTCGACCGGGTCGACGATCCACACCGGCGCGTCGCCGCGCAACGCGTCGAGCACGGCCGGATCGGCGTGCACCGCCTCCTCGCCGACCACCAGCGAGCCCGGCAGCAGGCTCGTCAGGGCGGCGGTCAGGTGCTCCTCGGCCAGCCGGTCGGCGACCGTGACGAGGTCGTGCGGGCCGTTCTTCTCCAGCACCTCGTGGGCGGCGAGCTGCCGGAACCGCGGCATGATCTCGGCCGCCGCGGCCTTGCGGACGGCGTCCTCGACGGCGGCCGGGTCCAGCGCGCACAGCACCTCGTCCGCCGTGTGCGCCGCGGAGCCGCCCGCCGCGCCGGTCCCTTCCGCCGTGTCTCCCGTGTCCGTGTGCATCGCTTCGATCATGTCTCCATCGAACCACGCCCCACTGACACGGGGCCTGGACAGGACGTGAACTCCGGGTGCCGGGCCGGGCGGGCCCGGCACCCGGTCAGCAGCCCGCCGCGCCTACCGCCCCACCGCGTACCCCTGCATGCCGCGCGGGTTCGCCGCGGCGGACAGCACGCCGGTCTCCGGGTCCCGCGCCACCGCCGAGAGCCGCCCTTCCGACCACGCGTCGCCGACCGTCACCGCGTGCCCGCGCCGCCGCAGCTCCCCGATCACGTCCGCGCCGGCCCGGGACTCCACGGTGACGCTGCCCGGCCGCATGGCGCGCGGGAAGAACGAGCCCGGAAAGGAGTCGTTGTGCCAGTTCGGCGCGTCGATGGCGCCCTGGAGGTCGAGGCCGCCGCGCACCGGTGCGCGCAGGGCGGCGGCGAGGAGGAAGTGCAGCTGCCACTGGTCCTGCTGATCGCCGCCGGGGGTGCCGAAGGCCAGCACGGGGACGCCGTCGCGCAGTGCCAGGGAGGGCGTGAGGGTGGTGCGCGGCCGGCGGCCGGGCGTCAGCGAGTTGGGCAGTCCCTCCTCCAGCCAGGCCATCTGGAGGCGCGTACCGAGCGGGAAGCCGAGCGCGGGGACCACCGGGTTGGACTGGAGCCAGCCGCCGGAGGGGGTCGCGGAGACCATGTTGCCCCAGCGGTCCACGATGTCGATGTGGCAGGTGTCGCCGCGTGTGGCGCCGCTCCGGTCGACTTCGGGAGCGATGGCGGGTGCGGCACCGGGCGTGCCGGCGGTGGCCACGGTGGGCTCCCCCGCACCGGCGGCGCCCGTCGCCCCGGCCGCGTCCGCGCCCGCCGCGACCGCCAGAGCGTGCTTGCTCAGCCGCGGCGTACGGCCGTCGGGACTGCCGGGCCGCAGCTCGTACGAGGCGTGCTCCCCGATCAGCGCCCGCCGCGCCGCGTTGTACTCCTCGCTCAGCAGCGTGCCGACCGGCACCTCGGCGGCGTCGCCGTACCACGCCTCGCGGTCGGCCATGGCCAGCTTGCACCCCTCGATCAGCAGGTGCAGATACTCGGGGCTGCCGTACGCGGGCAGTTCCGCGGGCAGCAGGGCCAGTTGCTGGAGCAGGACCGGGCCCTGCGACCAGCCGCCCGCCTTCGCCACGGTCCACCCGTTCCAGTCGTAGGTGACCGGTTCCTCGTACGTCGCGGAGAAGGCCGCGAGGTCGTCGCCGGTGAGGGTGCCGGCATGCCGTTCGCCGGTGGTGTCCATGGCGGGGCGGGCGGCGAACGCGGCCAGCGCCTCGCCGATGAAGCCCTCGCGCCAGATCCGCCGGGCGGCGTCGATCTGCGCCTCCCGGCCGGTCCCGGCGGCCTCGGACTCGCTGATCAGGCGACGCCAGGTGGCGGCCAGCGGCCGGTTCCTGAGCAGTCCGCCGGGCGCCACCGGACGGCCGTCCGGCAGATATATCTCGGCGGAGGAGATCCACTCCGTCTCGAACAGTTCCCGGACCGTCGCGACCGTCTCGCCGACCCGCTCGACGGCCGGGTGCCCGTGTTCCGCGTAGCCGACGGCGTATCTCAGCACGTCGCCCAGCGTCTTGGTGCCGTGGTCGCGGAGCAGCAGCATCCAGGCGTCGAAGGCGCCGGGGACGGCGGCGGCGAGCGGGCCGGTGCCGGGCACCAGACCGAGCCCGAGGGAGGTGTAGTGGGCCACGCTCGCCCCGGCGGAGGCGGGCCCCTGCCCGCACAGCACCCGTACCGGCCCGTCCGCGGGCGCCAGGATGACGGGCACCTCACCGGCCGGCCCGTTCAGGTGCGGCTCCACGACGTGCAGCACGAACCCGGCGGCCACCGCCGCGTCGAAGGCGTTGCCGCCGTCCTCCAGCACGGCCATCGCGGACTGGGACGCCAGCCAGTGCGTGGTCGCGGCCATGCCGAAGGTTCCCTGGAGGGTGGGACGGGTGGTGAACACAAGACTCCTCGAATCGCACGAACGGCCGACGGACTCCTCCCCGCCCCTCCCCCGCGCGGCCCTGGGCCATACCCCCGGCCGGGCCACGTCCTGATCACAACTGCCGGGCATCCGGCCCGGAAAACCCGGTCGCCGCCCCGGCCGCCCTCCGCCTACGCTCGCACCATGACCGGTACGGCCCCCACCAGCCCCACGCCCCACGACTCCGCCCGGCGCCCGTTGGTGGCGATCCTCAGCGGGGCCGGCATCTCCACCGACTCCGGCATCCCGGACTACCGCGGCCCCAACGGGCTGTGGCGACGGGACCCGGAGGCCGAGAAGCTCGTGACGTACGAGTACTACATGAACGATCCGGAGATCCGGCGCCGTTCCTGGCGGATGCGGCAGGACAGCCCGGCCCTGCGCGCCCGGCCGAACGCGGCCCATGAGGCGATCGCCCGGCTGGAGCGGTCCGGCGTACCGGTCCGCGTCATCACGCAGAACGTGGACGGGCTGCACCAACTCGCGGGCGTGCCCGACCGCAAGGTCCTGGAACTGCACGGCACGGCCCGCACCGCGGCCTGCACCCGCTGCCACGCCCGGTCGCCGATGTCCGAGGCGCTCGCGCGGGTGGCCGCGGGCGATCCCGACCCGGCCTGCACGGTCTGCGGCGGCATCCTGAAGTCGGCGACGGTGATGTTCGGCGAACGCCTCGACCCGGAGGTGCTCGGTACGGCGATGGACGTCGCCAAGGCGGCCGAGGTCTTCATCGCGGTGGGGACCAGCCTCCAGGTGCAGCCCGCCGCCTCGCTCGCGGGACTGGCCGCCGAGCACGGCGCCCGGCTGATCATCATGAACGCCGAGCCCACCCCGTACGACGAGCTGGCCGCCGAAACGATCCGTACCCCCATCGGCACCGCCCTCCCGGACCTGCTCGCCACCTTCATGCCCTGAGGACCCGCGCAAACGCCGAATTCCTCGCGGCGGCCGGGACGGGCGTCGCCTTCCGGCGTTTTACGCCCCAGCGGGGTACGGCATCGGTCACACGGCTTCGCTCGGCCCGCCGCATGGAGCGGGCAGCCGCACGCGGAACTCCCGTTGTGGCGCCCTCCCACCTGCCCCGGAAGGAGTTGCGCGGCGCGGTGTTCCGCGAGGTCCGAACGGTCTGAACACGGACGGGGCCGGGACATGCCGTCCCGGCCCCGCCGCCGTGCCCGAAGGCGGCGGGCGGGCGTCAGGACACTCCGGCGATCGACCGGGGCGACACCACGTGGTCGATCAGTCCGTACTCCTTGGCCTCCAGGGCGGTGAAGATCTTGTCCCGCTCCACATCCTTGGAGATCTGCTCCAGAGGCTGCCGCGAGTGCTCCGCCAGCACCTTCTCCATGAGCCGGCGCAGCCGTTCGACCTCCGCCGCCTGGATCTCAAGGTCCGACACCTGGCCCTGGCTTCCCTGGCTGAACGGCTGGTGTATGAGGACCCGGGCGCTCGGCAGTGCCATCCGCTTCCCCGGCGTACCCGCGGCGAGAATCACCGCGGCGGCGGAGTTGGCCTGCCCCAGACAGACGGTCTGGACGTCGGGCTTGATGAACTGCATGGTGTCGTAGATGGCGGTGAACGACGTGAAGGAGCCGCCGGGCGAATTGATGTAGAGCGAGATGTCCCGGTCCGGATCCATGGCTTCCAGGCAGAGCAGCTGCGCCATGATGTCGTTGGCCGACACATCGTCGACCTGGTGCCCGAGGAAGATCACCCGCTCGTCGAAGAGCTTGCCGTACGGGTCCAGTTCCCTGGTTCCCTGCGAGGTGCGCTCCACGAAACTCGGAACGACGTAGCGGCTTGTCATGGGCAGACCCCGGAACGGGGCCGAGTATTCCATCGGCTTCACTGAGCGCGACACCTCCAGGCGAAAGGGGGTTGCGGTTTCCACCACGCGGTCATTCGGCCGACACGCCCTGGAAACCGCTGCCCGGCGTGCCCGTGGCGTTGGTCATGATGTGGTCGATGAGGCCGTACTCCTTGGCCTCGGCGGGCGTGAACCAGCGGTCCCGGTCCGAGTCCTGGGTGATGCGCTCGGGCGTCTGCCCCGAGTGCTGGGCGATCAGCTCGGCCATCTCCCGCTTCGTCTCGCGCAGTTGCTCGGCGTAGATCCTGATGTCGGTGGCGGAGCCCGCGAGTCCGGCCGAGGGCTGGTGCATGAGGATCCTGGTGTGCGGCAGCGCGAACCGCTTTCCGGGGGTGCCGGCCGTGAGCAGGAACTGCCCCATGGACGCGCAGAATCCCATGGCAATGGTGACGACATCATTGCGGATGTACTGCATGGTGTCGTAGACCGCCAATCCGGCCATCACCGAACCGCCGGGGGAGTTGATGTAAAGGTAGATGTCCCGGTCCGGATCGGCGGCCAGCGTGAGCATCTGGGCCGTGATCTGGTTCGCGATTTCGTCGTCGACTTCCTTGCCCAGGAAAATGATGCGGTCACCGAGCAGGCGGTTGTAGATCTGGTCACCGAACGCGACGCCGCCGTTGGGGCTGTAGGCAGACGGTGCCATCGACGGTGCCGGGTGGTGGAACTTCGCGTCACTCATGTCTTCCCCTGTTCTTGACCGAGCCCCAGGCACCCCGGGGAGCTGCGGTGGGTAAGCGAGGGTCGAACTCGCCTCCCGAGCCTCGTTTGAAGCTAACACGTTCACACGCCACGGAGCGCGGCCCCGACTACCGTTCGCTCAGAGCGGATGCAGGGCCCAATAGCCCTTGACCTGCGGGTTGTTGGAGGTTTGCACGCAAACTCCCGGCGCCTAGCACACACCCCCGTACAAACAGCGATGCATTTCGGTCAGATGTCACAGCGCTTTGCCTCGTCCTGAGCGCCCGCGGGGCCAGGGCTACGGCGTAGTCGATCCTCGCCCTTTTCGGACATGTGCGGCCGGAAAGCGGAGAAGACGGCTGTCCGAAGCCCTGCCGCCACGGGCAATCGTCATCGAAGAGCTCCGCTCCTGCCGTCGGCAACCGCCCCTGTACGCGGCCTGATCACAGCGGGAAGGGCGCGGACGCCGTCGAGCGCCGGCAAGGGACACCGCTCCACCTCCTTCGCCGGGACGGCGAGTTCGGCATCGAAGACGCCCTCCGCGCCGAGAAAGCCGTCGGCTGAGGTAAGGCGGGCCGGCGACCGGTCCGTCCTGGACGAAGCCGCGTTACGGGCCGGAAGGTCGGCTGGACCTGCGGCCCGGACTGGCCGGTCCGCGGAAGGGCTGAGCCGCGTACCGGCCGGCCGGGGCGGCCGCACTCCCCCGGCGGCGCGGACTACGGGACCCACGCCGTCCACTCCGGTGAGCTGAACTTGTGCTCCGCCAGCTCCTGGGCGCGCGCCATCTCCTCCGGGGTGACCGCGCCGTCGCTCCCGCCGTACCGCGCCCGGAAGGAGCCGATCATCCGCTCGATGACCTCGGCGCGCGGCAGTCCCGTCTGCCGGCGCAGCGGGTCCACCCGCTTCTTCGCGCTGCGGGTGCCCTTGTCGGACAGCTTCTCCTTGCCGATGCGCAGCACCTCGACCATCTTGTCCGCGTCGATGTCGTACGACATGGTCACGTGGTGCAGCACCGCCCCGTCGCCCGTCACCATGCGCTTCTGCGCGGCGCCGGCAATCTTCCCGGCGTCGGTGGCGATGTCGTTGAGCGGCTTGTACCAGGCATTGATGCCCATGTCACCGAGGGCGGCCAGCACCCAGTCGTCCAGATAGGCGTAGCTGTCCGCGAACGACAGGCCGGACACCAGGGACGCGGGAACGGACAGGGAGTAGGTGATGGTGCTGTCCGGCTCCACGAACATCGCGCCGCCGCCTGAGATGCGCCGGACCACGGACACGCCGTGGCGTTCCGCGCCGGCCGGGTCGACTTCGTTGCGCAGGGACTGGAAACTGCCCAGGATCACCGCCGGGCGGTCCCACTCCCACACCCGAAGGGTGGGTGGCCGCCGGCCGGCGGCCACTTCGGCGGTGATCACCTCGTCGAGAGCCATGTGCAGGGCGGGCGACTGCGGCGCCTCGTGGATCAGCTGCCAGTCGTAATCGCTCCACTCGGTGGCCTCGGCGAGCGCTCTGCGGACCGCCACGCCGACGCCCTCCGCGGTCAGCCCGAACATCACGGTGGATTCGGGCAGCGCAGCCGAGATCCGGGCGGCCAGTCCGGGCGCGTCCGTGGTGACCGGCGCTCCGTTCAGAGCCTCGTTGATCGCAAGAATCGCCTCGTCGGGTTCGAGGAAGAAATCTCCTGCCACCTGGACATTGCGCAGTACGCCGGCTTGGACATCGAGGTCCACCACAACGAGCTTGCCATTGGGAATCTTGTACTCACCGTGCACCGGCTTCCTCCTAGTGCGTTCCAGACATATGCCTCGACGACTCTGCTCGTCCTGACATTAGCCGCAACACGCTGGAGACCCTTCAGCGGGCCACGCGCCCGCCACCGAGTTCGCCCCCGGAATTCTCGCGGGCGCGCTCAGGAAGCCGGTCCGCCGTCAAACGGTGTCGGCGGTCGGAGTATGCGTGACGCCGGCGATCTCGTCGTACTCCTTCTGCAGTTCGTCCGGGCGCCCCGCCTGGACCGTGAGGAAGCCGCCGATCCCGAACAGACCGCTCTTCTTGCGGGCGGCGAGTTTCTCCTCGAAGACGCTGCGCGGCATTCCCTCGGTGTAGAGGGACTTCCCCATGAGCGGAAGCTGGATGTTCACGTTGGCCGCGGGGTCGCGCACCGTGCCCGGCGGGTCCTCGCCCTTCTCGACCTGCCGCATCGCCTCGAAGTACCGGCGCCGCAGCAAGGTGATGCCCTTGTCGCTGCGCCCCAGGCTCTCCGTGGTCCGGTCCGCGACGACGCCCTGGCCGATCCATGCGGAGAAGTCCTGGTTCCCGGTGTGCGAGGTGAGGATCTCGCCGGTCACCGGGTCGGTGAGCGGCCCGTACCAGTACGGGATCTTCTCCTGCTCCTGCTTCCCGGCGGGCACGTCGTCCGGCAGCACCGAGTACTGCCAGGTGATGTTGAGGGTGCGCCGGTCGTCCACCGGGACGCGGAACTCGATGGTGTTGCCGGAGGCGAGCGTGTACGGCCAGAGACAGAGGATGCCGCCCTCACTCACGTCGTTCGTCCCCGCGTACGTGCCCTTGGGCGGAACGACGGGGGTCTCCACGACCCTGCCGTTGACGAAGCCGTACTCGAATTCCAGGAAATCGACGGACAGGTGCCGCGGTACGTATTCGGGGTCGTCGGGGTTGGTCCGTACGGCGTTCCCGTTGAGGTGCAGCCATTCGAAATGCACGGGGTCCATGCCGTTCTCGTGGCACTGGAACCAGTTGCACGGCAGCTCGGTCATGATGATTTCGACGAAGCCGTGCTCCCAGCTGAAAAGCTCGAAGTCGGGCAGCAGCGGCGCCGGGCCCGGGCCCAGGTAGGCCCAGATCAGCCCGCCGAGCGTGGCGGTGGGATAGGCGGTGACGCCGGCCTTGTCGCGGAACCCTCCGGACGGGCCCGCCTCTTCGAACGGCTGGCTGGCGCACCGCCCTTCGGCGTCGAAGCCCCAGCCGTGGTAGGGGCACCGCATGATCTCGCCGTCGACCCACCCCGTACTCAGATCGGTGCCCCGGTGCGGGCAGTGGCGGGAGATCAGGCCGTGGTTTCCGTCGGGCTTGCGGAACAGGACGAGGTCCTCGCCGAGCAGCTTGACGGGCTTGACCTTCCGCCGGCTCAGTTCCAGGACCGGAGCGATCGGGTGCCAGTAGCGGCGGAGCAGTTCGCCCATCGGCGTACCGGCGCCCACTTCCGACAGGATCCGGTTCTTCTCGGCTGAGAGCATGTTGGTCCCTTCCCCTTGCTCAGTGCGGTCGTGCGAGAGTTCCGCGGGCACTCACGCCCGCGGACCGCCGTCCGGACAGGGAACGTCGCGTCGGCACCACTGCGCCCCGGGCTCTGCGTCCGGGCTGCGGCCGGCAGGCGGCACCCCGCGCGGAGCGTGCCGCTCGGGGAGCCGCGCCCGGCGGGACGGCCGCTCCGTACCCCCGTCCCGGGGCGTGGCCACGCCTGTCGGACCAGGTCCAGCCATCATGCGGGGGCCCGCGCCGGGTTATCCACCGGCAGGTTTTCCACCGAATAACCGCTCGTTGAATTGATCTTGCGCTGCCGGGGTCCCGTGCGCTACGCGCGTCCGGAATCGCTCAACCGTGGAACGCCGACCGCATCAGCCGCATCTACCGTCACAGCAACCTCAAATATCACGCAGGTAGTGACACTTTGTGCCGCTGGAGCACATGATGTCGGCTGTCGGCACAACCGGGCCGGAGCCGGGGACAACGGGGGTGACGCGTGCGTGGACATCCGCCACGGGCCCGCACACGCGCACCCGGCACCACCCACCGGCCGAGAGGTGACAAGACAACCGCACCACGCCGTCCCACGTCCGGAGGGGGCGCCACAAGCGCCGCCGCCGGAAGCTCGGGAAGGCCGTACCACAGGGGGTCTCGGACTCACGATGAACGCGGAAGCACTGCGGGTGTTGTTGACGGAACGGCGGGCCTCGGTGGCACCCGAGACCCACGGGCTCAGCCGCCCCAGCGGCAAGGGCCGGCGCGCGGCCGGCCTCGCCCAGCACCAGATGGATCTCCTGCTCAACCGCGGCCTGGGCACCTACCAGCGTCTTGAGTCGGGCAAGTACCGGCACCCTCCCGTCGACCTCTTACACGATGTCGCCCTGCTCCTGCGCTTCTCCGAGCTGGAGTGGATCGCGCTGTGCCGGTACGCCGGCATCGGTGATCCGCCCTGTCCGCTCAGTCCGCAGTCCGGGGAGAAGGTGCCCCACCTCTGGAAGGACGCCGTCGACGGCATCTCCCACGCGGCCTGTGTCATGAGCGCCTCCTGGAACATCCTGGCGCACAACCAGCCCTTCGAGGACATCTTCGCTCCCGGCACCTGCCCCACCAACACACTGCAGTGGCTGCTGTTCGACGGCCGGCACTCCCTGCCCAACTGGGCCGGCGCCTGGGCCCCGCACCTGTTGCCCCAGCTCCGTGCCGACCTGGCCGGCCGCCCCGAGGACGAGGTGCTGCGCCGGCTCGAAGCCTGCGTGCTCGCGGACCCGGACGCCGGGCCGCTCTACGGATCGGCCGGCGCCGTCACCCACCCGTACGAGATGGAACGCCCTCTGATGCACGCCCGGCTCGGCCCCGGGTGGATCAACATGTGCATCGCGCAGCCCCTCTCGTCACCAGGAGCGCGGCTGTGCATCTTCGTCTTCCGACCGATGAAGGCGAGCCTGACCACCCGTATCCCGCCCCGGCACCAGGGGCACGGCGTTCCCACGGTCGAGCGGGTGCGCGTGCTCAGGCCCTGATGGCGCGCCGACGGGCGTCATCAGGCGGGCCCGTGCGGTGATCCGGCGGCCGGTGGCGGCCGGGGTGTCCGGCGTGCCCCCGTCCCCCGCCGCCGGGCCGGGCCGCCCCCTTTGCTCCTGGGACCCCGCGAACGCGCGGCGTCAATAAGCCCGCGACTTTTTGGGTGTAAAAGACATCGGTAGATAATGCGGCGCCGGCCAGTTGATGATGAACAGGCCGAGCACACCGCACAGTCAAGGGCTCTGTGGGCCCTCTCCCGCTCCGCCGACCTCGGCGCAGCCCGGCATTTCACGCCGCCGGCGTTTCCTTACGGAGGACTTACCGATGCGAACTCCCGCTGTGCAGAGCGTGCTGTTTGTCGGTGGAAAGCGGACCGAAGCGCTGGAGGCAGCCCGCACCGC
Organism: Streptomyces sp. NPDC018019; assembly: GCF_044327805.1. Lineage (NCBI taxonomy): Bacteria > Bacillati > Actinomycetota > Actinomycetes > Kitasatosporales > Streptomycetaceae > Streptomyces > Streptomyces sp. NPDC018019. The sequence goes on from NZ_JBIRGD010000013.1 coordinate 239,050, forward strand.
GGGGCTACAGGTCATCTACCTGGGCCGCCTGGGCGATATGAGCGACCGGCACCGCCAGTTGGCGGATGCCGCGTTCCTGTTCCCCGAATTCTCACCCGAACTCGCACTGGGCTCCGCCGTCGCGCTTCATGCGTTTCTTCCGTTCGACCTTGCGTACACCACCGGTGACGCGTACCTTCGGATCGCCGCACAGATCAACGACCGGCTCGGGCTGAAATCGAACCCGCTGCACACGGTCCGCGCGGTCGACGACAAAGCCCTCATGCGTGAAGTACTGCGCGGCAAACCGGTGGGCCAGGTCGCTTCCGCGGAAGTCCGCAACCGTACCGACCTCGAACACTTCGCCACGGCGAACGGCTTCCCCCTCATCCTCAAACCGAGCCGGGGAAGCGCGAGCAAAGACATCCACGTCATTTCCGACGCCACATCCCTCGCCGACACCGCACGTACGGCGTTCACCGAGGGCGACACGGCCGAGGACGCCGCGCCCTGGGTGGCCGAAGAACTCCTGGACGGCAGGGAATTCAGCGTCGAGACGCACAGCGCCGCCGGTGAACACCAGATCCTCGCCGTCACCGAGAAGTTCAAAAACGAGCACTGCGTCGAGATCGGCCACGTGGTACCGGCACGCGTCACCGCCGCGGAACACACCCTGCTCGCCGACGAGACGCGATCCGTACTGACCGCCCTCGGCGTCGAGGAAGGCCCGGCCCACACCGAGCTGATCCTCACGGCCCGGGGACCCCGCCTCATCGAGACGCACACGCGGCCCGGCGGTGACGCGATCGTGGAACTGATCAAGATCGCGACCGGCCACGACATCCACGGACTGACCTTCGCCTGGCTGTCCGGCAAGCCCGCCGACGCACCGTTCGAGCCGTCCGCCGCAGCCGCGGCCATCTGGTTCCGCACCACCGGGCCGGGACGCGTGACGGCCGCCGGGGGCGAGGCGGCGGCCCGGACCGGCGAAGGCGTGCTGTTCGCCTCGCTCTCGGCGGCCGTGGGCGACGTGGTCCGCGAAGCCCGCAGCTCCGACGACCGCTGCGGCGAAGCGCTCGCCGTCGGCGACGACGCGGACACCGCACTGCGCCGCGCGCAGGCGGCCGTCGGCCGCCTCGTGGTCGAGGTCGAGCCGCTCGACGCCGGCTGACCGACGCGCACGCCGGCGCGGTCCCGACCGCGAGCCCCGCCCCGTCCGCCCTCTGTCCTGCCCTCCGACGACCCCACGCAAGGAACGAGCACCCATGACGACGCACACCACCCCTTCCGGAGAGCCGGAGTCCGGCAAGCCGCTGCTGCTCCTGGTCGGCAGCGGAGGCCGGGCATGGCGCGAGTACGTGCTGCGGGCCATCGTGACCAAGTACCGGCTGCACCTGCTGTGCCCCGCGCCGCCCTCCTGGGAGAAGCCGTACCTCGACGGCTACACCGTGGTCGACACACTGGACGCCCCGGCGATGGCCGCCGTCGCCCGCGCCTCCGGGGAATCCTTCGCCGGCGTGCTGACGTACGAGGAGACCCGGGTCGAGTCCGCCGCCGAGCTGGCCACCTCGCTGGGGCTGCGCACCAGCCCGCGCGCGGCGGTGAACGCCTGCCGGGACAAGTACCTCGGCCGCCGGGCGCTCAAGGAGGCGGGGGTGCCGCAGGCCGAGTCGGTGGCCGTCGCCGACCTGGCGCAGGCCGAGGCCGCCGCCGCGCGGATCGGCTACCCCGTGGTGGTCAAGCCCCGCGCCCTGTCGGCGAGTTGCGGGGTGACCTTCGTGGCGGGGCCGCGGGAGCTGGCGGACGCCTATCAGGAGGCCGGCCGGATCTGGTTCGACGAGGTGCCGCGTTCCGAGGCCCCCATCCTCATCGAGGAGTTCCTGGACGGCCCGGAGATCAGCGTGGAGGCGCTCTGCCGCGACGGTCGGGTCACCGCCCTGTTCGTGGCCCGCAAGGAGCTCGGCTTCGCCCCCGGCTTCGAGGAGGTCGGCCACACCGTCCGGGCGGACGATCCGCTGCTGCACGACGAGCGCCTGCTCCGGGTCCTCCAGGACGCCCACACCGCGGTCGGGCTCACGGACACCGTGACCCACACCGAACTGCGGCTGACCGCGGGCGGGCCGAAGGTCGTGGAGATCAACGCCCGGATCGGCGGGGACCGGATCCCCTACCTGGGCGGGCTCGTCACCGGCATGGAGATCGGGCTGGTGGCGGCGGACCTGGCCGCCGGCGTGGTGCCCGAGATCTCGCGGAGCACCGGCCCGGCGACGGCCGCCGTCCGGTTCCTCTACCCCGAACGGGACCTGAAGCTGGAATCCATCGAGATCGACGAGGCCGCACTGCCCGCCTCGATCCACGAAGTACTGCCGCTGGCGGAGCCGGGCAAGGAGCTGTGGCTGCCGCCCGTGGACAACGCCCGCTCCCGCTACGCCCTCGTCATCGCCGTGGGCGAGAGCGAGAAGGACTGTGCCGCCGCGCTCGACGAGGCCGCCACCGCGGTGCTGGCCAAGGGCACCCCGCTTTCCTGACCGCCCCTGGCAGCGCCCGTCATCCCACCCTGGGGGAAAACACCGTGTCGAAAGTCATCGCCATCGTGTCCGGTGGCATGGATTCCGTGACCATGGCCCACCAGCTCAAGGAGCAGGGCGACGAGGTACACCTGCTGTCCGTCGACTACGGCCAGCGCCACCGCAAGGAGCACGACTTCGCCGCCGCGGCGGCCGGGCGGCTCGGTGCGCCGCACCAGACGGCGGACCTGAGCGCGATCGGCGCCATGTTCCGCGGCTCCTCGCTCACCGACCCCACGGTCGACGTACCGGAGCAGACCTGGGAGGGGTACGGGGAGAGCCCGAACATCGTCCCCAACCGCAACGCGCTGCTGCTCGCCGTCGCCTTCGCCATCGCCGTCGTGGAGAAGGCCGAGTCGGTGGCCATCGGGATCATGGCGGGCGACGCCACGTCGGTCCCCGACAGCACCCCGGCCTTCCTCGACTCCTTCATCGCCATGGAGCGCCTGGCGACCAAGGGGTACGCACACCCCGGCCTCAGCCTGCTCGCCCCGCTCGCGGGGCTGCAGAAGAGCGACGTCGTCCTGCTCGGCGAGCGGCTCCGCGTCCCGTGGACGCAGACCTGGACCTGTCTGCGCGGCGGAACGGTCCACTGCGGTCGCTGCGCGGCCTGCTGGGAGCGCCAGGAGGCCTTCACCGAGGCCGGCGTGGACGACCCGACCACCTACGAAGGGAACAGAGGATGACCCTGCGCATCACCAAACAGTTCGCCTTCTCGGCCAGCCACCAGCTGGACGGCCTGCCCGACGGGCACCAGTGCGGCCGCCTGCACGGCCACAACTACCTGGTGGAAGTGGAACTCAGTGCCCAGCGCGACCAGCTCACCGCCCCGGGATTCGTCCGGGACTACGGGGACCTGGCCGGGATCAAGGGATGGATCGACGAATGGCTGGACCACCGGCACCTCAACGACGTGGTGAAGGAGGGGAATCCGTCCGCCGAGAACCTCGCGATCTGGATTTACGAGCAGTGGTACACGGTCTACCCGGAACTCACGGCGGTACGGGTTTCCGAGACGCCGAAGACGTGGGCCGAGTACCGCCCCTGACTCCTCCGCCCGCCTCGGCCGGCGAGGCACCGACGCTGCGCCGGACCGGCGAAGACGACAGCCGGTCCGCCGCCGAAAGCCCCAACGACCATGGGGACAACCGCTGAAGGGGGTGATGCCTTGTGGAACCGGAGCTGGTAGTCAACGAAATCTTCGGCCCCACCTAGTGCCTTCCAGGGCGAAGGGCGCTCGATAGGCCGTCGCTGCGCATTCGTGCGCCTGGGGGGCTGCAATCTCTCGTGCCGGTGGTGCGACACTCCGTACACCTGGGACTGGACCGGAAGCAGCAATACGGGAATCGCGTACGACCCCAAGAAAGAACTCCACCGGATGCCGGTCGCCACGGTGGCGGAACGGCTGCTGGACTATCACGTCGACCTGGTGGTGATTTCCGGTGGAGAGCCGCTCAACCAGCAGAAGCGGCTGGTGCCGCTCGTCGGCGAACTGATGCGGCACGGCGTCGAGATAGAGATCGAGACCAATGGGACGAGAGTTCCCGACCGGCGTCTGATCGAAGCCGGGGTACGTTTCAACGTCTCGCCGAAGCTGTCGCACGCGGGAGACCCCGTCGCACAGCGCATCGTGCCGGAAGCCCTGCGGGCCCTGGCCGGACTGCCGTCGAGCACCTTCAAATTCGTCTGCCGTGAGGTCGCCGACCTCACGGAGGTCGGCGAATTCGCGGACCGGTTCGGCATCACCGCCGTCTGGGTCATGCCCGAGGGGCAGAGCAGAGAAGAAGTGGACGACCACATGCAAACGCTGGTGTCCGCAGTCATCGACCGTGGCTGGAGCATCACGACCAGGCTCCACACCCTGGTCTGGGGACAGAAGAGGGGTGTCTGAGGATGCTCGACAAGAAGATCGAGGATCGGTACCTGCCCGTCGATCCCGGCGCCGTCGGCGCGAAGGCGCCGGACCCGCTCGAAGGCCTCGCCAGGCAGCTCCTCACGGAGATCGGCGAGGACCCGGACCGTGAGGGCCTCAAGGACACGCCGGCCCGCTACGCGCGGTGGTGGCGCGAGTTCACCGACTACGACCCCGGCACCATCGACACCCTCTTCGAAACGACGTCCTCGGGGCAGATGGTCGTGGTCTCGGACATCAAGGTGTGGTCGCTGTGCGAGCACCACCTGCTGCCCTTCAACTGCTCGCTGACCGTCGCCTACCGGTCCGCCAAGCACCTGCTCGGACTGTCGAAGTTCGCCCGCATCGCCCACCAGCACGCCCACCGGCTCCAGGTCCAGGAGCGGCTGGTGTCGGGCATCGCGGAGGACATCATGAGCATCACCGAAGCGCCGGACGTCGCCGTCATCGGCCAGGGCGAGCACCTGTGCATGACCATGCGGGGGATCCGCACCGTCGGCCTGATGACCTCCACCTCGTTCCACGGGGTCTTCGCCGAGGACGGCTCCGCCCGGTCCGAACTCCTCTCCCTCGTGCGCTGAGCCCAGGGCTCACCGGTATCCGGCCTGCGCCACATCAGCTCGTCGTCGCGTCAAGAGAGTGGAACACCGTCATGTCAGAAACGTTTCCTGTAATCGACCTCCGGGACGCCGAACGCGGCCCCGGGGCACGGGCCGAGTTCCTGGACCGGCTGCGCCTGGCCGTCCACGACATCGGGTTCTTCCAGCTGGTGGGGCACGGCGTGACCGGCGCGGACGAACTGATGGAGCTGTCCCGGGAGTTCTTCGCGCTGCCGGACGCGGAGCGCCGTGCCCTCGACATCCTCAACTCCCCGCACTTCCGCGGCTACTCGGAGCTGGGCCGGGAGCGGACGCGCGGGGTGCCCGACCAGCGGCAGCAGCTCGACATCGGGCCCGAGCGGCCCGCCGGCCGCCCGGGGCCGGGTGAGCCGGCCTACCGCTGGCTGGCCGGCCCCAACCAGTGGCCGGCCGGCCTGCCGGGCCTGCGGCCCGCCGTCCTGGACTGGATGGACCAGCTGACCACGCTCTCCCACCGGCTGCTCCGGCTGATCCTCGAATCGCTCGAAACGCCGGCGGACTTCCTGGACACGGTGGTGGACCCCGATCCGCAGGTCCACTTCAAGCTGCTGCACTACCCCGGCCCCGCCGACGCGGCGGACGTCTCCCCCTCGGACCAGGGGGCGGGCATCCACAAGGACCTGGGGCTGCTCACCCTGCTCGTCCAGGACGCCGTGGGCGGTCTCCAGGTGGCCGTGGACGGCGAGCACTTCGTGGACGTCCCGGTGGTGCCGGACGCGTTCGTGGTGAACCTGGGCGAACTGCTCGAAGTCGCCACGCGCGGCTACCTGCGGGCCACGGTGCACCGCGTCGTCCGGCCCGCGCCGGGCGTCGACCGGTACTCCATGCCGTTCTTCTACAGCCCCCGGCTGGAGGGGTCGATGCGACCGCTCCCGACCCGCTACGTCAGCGAGGCCGACGGTGTGGTCGTCGACCCGGACAACCCGCTGTTCGCCTGCTACGGCGACAACGTGATGAAGGGGCTGACCCGGGGATTCCCGGAGCTGATCGCCCGCCACCACCCCGGGCTGCTCGTCACCGCGGACCGGTGAGACCTGGCCGGGCCCCGCTCCGGCAGTTCCCTGACCCTAAGGAGCCAAGCAGTTGAGCAAGCGCAAGCCGGCCGTCCTCCTGGTCGATCCCGTGTCGGTCGGAGCGGGCTACAAGCAGGCGGTCCGGGACATGCAGCTGGGCATCGTCTCCCTCTTCACCAACGAGCCGGCGGACCTCAAGGTGACCTGGCCCGACCACGCCAGGGGCGACGACGTCTCCTTGTACGCCACCGAGGCCGCCGTCGTCCTGGCCTCCCTCAAGGACATCGACTACGAGATCAAGGCGGTCGTCCCGGGCTCGGAGTCCGGGGTGCACCTGGCGGGCGTCATCGCCCACGAACTCGGCCTGCCCTGCAACGACGTGGAGCTGGCGCGGGCCAGGCACGACAAGTCCCTGATGCGCGACCACGCGGCGGCCATGGGTCTGCGCATCCCGGCCTACCGGCTGGTCCACGACCCTTCCGAGGTACGCGCGGCCGCCGACGCCATCGGCTACCCGGTCATCGTCAAGCAGTGCGAGGGCGCCGGGTCCATCGGCGCCACGCTGGTGCCGGACGCCGCGAGCGCGGAGGACTTCCAGGTCGTCGACAAGACCAACTTCTTCGGCTGGACGGTCGAGAGGTGGCTGGTCGAGGAGTACATCCGGGGCCGTGAGTTCGCGGTCAACGCCTTCAGCTGCGACGGCGACCACCGGGTGATCGACATGTGGGAGTACCGCAGGCCCGACGACCGGGACTACGACTTCCCGCTCTGGGACAACGTCCAGGCGGTACCGGACGATCCCGACTGGGCGAGGATCGAGGAGTACGTGCTCCGGGTGCTCACCGCGTTCGGCGTGCGCCGCGGCCCGAGCCACACCGAGGTGAAGGTCAACGCGGACGGCGTCTTCCTGATGGAGGTGGCGGCCCGGCTCCCCGGCGGCCCGGCCACCGACCAGTGGGCGCGGTTCACGGACATCCGCCCGTTCCACGAGACCGTGGAGTGCTACCTCGGCCGGCGCCCCGCCGTCATGGACAAGCCCCTCAACAGTCGCGCCATGTTCGGCGCGATCGCGATCCACAACGAGGCGGGACCCGGCACCCTCGTGGCCGTCCACGGTCTCGACGCGGTCCGCGACCACCCGGGCGTCGACAAGGTCCTGGTCTCCTACCAGCCGGGCGACCATGTGCCGCTGACCCGGGACATCCTGTCCATCCCGGTGGGCGCCTGGGTGTCCGGGCCGGACCAGGACGCGGTCGTGCGCGTCCTCGCGGAGATCAGATCGATGATCGATCTGGAGATCACGCCGGACCGGCCGGCCGGCTGACGGCGCCCGTCCCGTTCCCGGCGGTCCGGTGCCCCGGTCCCCCGGCCGCCACCGTAGCCCCCCATCTCATCAGCAGAGGAAAGAAGGACTCGGCATGGACGTTCGTAAGATCGACGAGACAATCGGCAAGTTCCTCGCGGAGAACTACACCCCCGAGCGCATCGAGCAGCTGGCGGACCGGTTCTTCCACAAGGGCGTGGTGAAGTTCGACGAGAACGCCCGCCTCGTCCCGCCGGAGATCATGTCCGCCGTCCAGGCAGAGGCCGACCGGCTGGTCGGCGAGCACAAGGAACGGCGTGACCTGCTGCTGCGCACCACGGGCAACACCCCGCGCAAGATGAGCGTGGTCAAGAGCGAGGACATCGAGCGGAGCGAGCTGATCCGCACGATCGCCACCTCGGAGCCGTTCCTGGGCTTCCTCGGCCGCATCGCCCGGGAGCCCATCATCCCGCAGGTCTCCACGGACGAGCGGTACCTGATCACCCATCAGGAGTTCAAGGCGGACACCCACGGGTGGCACTGGGGCGACTACAGCTTCGCCCTCATCTGGGCCCTGCGGATGCCGCCCGTCTCCTGCGGCGGCATGCTCCAGGCCGTGCCGCACACCCACTGGGACAAGAGCAACCCCCGCATCAACGAGACCTTGTGCGAGCGCCAGATCGACACGCACGGACTGGTCACCGGGGACCTCTACCTCCAGCGCACCGACACCACGCTGCACCGGACCGTACCGCTCACCGAGGACGGCGCGGCCCGCACCATCCTCAACATGACCTGGGCGGGCGAGCGCGACCTCGACAAGCCGCTCATCGGCAACGACCGCTGGTGGGAGAACCCGGAGGCGAAGGCCGCCCAGGCCGTGCGGTAGGGCCGGCGGCCGGCTTCCGGCCGCAGTACGGACGAGGCGCCGCGGCGCCGTTCCCCAGGCCGGGCACGCGTACCGGACGCGTGCCCGGCCCCGCGGCTGAGCTCCGGACGGAACGTGAGCGACATGACCAGTAGCCAGATCACCGTTCTCTTCCTCGACATCGCACTGATCGCCGTCCTGGCCCGGACCGGCGGCCTCGTGGCCCGGCGGTGCGGGCAGCCGGCCGTCATCGGCGAAATCGTGACCGGCATCCTTCTCGGGCCCACGCTGCTGCACGGGACGTTCACCGAGGCGGTCTTCCCCCGGGAAGTACGCGGCGAGCTCGGCGCCCTGGCGGACATCGGCATCGTCCTGTTCATGTTCGCGCTGGGCATGGAATTCGACTGGTCCGCCAAGCGCTCGGTGCGGCGCACCTCGCTCACCATCGCGACCTGCGCGATGGTCGTCCCGTTCGCGGTGGGCGCGGGCCTCGGCCTGTGGTGGGGGCCGGGCGGGGCCTCGACGGACCGGCTCGCCTACGTCCTGTTCATGGGCATCGCCCTGTCGATCACCGCGTTCCCCGTGCTCGCGCGGATCATCGAGGACCGCGGCATGTCCCGCACGCCGCTCGGACAGCTGGCGCTGTCCAGCGCCGCGCTGTGCGACATCTTCGCCTGGGTCCTGCTCGGTGCGGTGATGCTGCTGTGCGGCAGCGGAACACCCTGGCGCCTCGTCTGGTTCGTCCCGTACGTGCTCCTCCTGATCACCGCGGTCCGGCCGCTGCTGCGCACCGTCATGCGCAGGGCGGGCCGCGAACTCGACCTCGTCGTGACCTTCGCGGGCGTCCTCGCGTCCAGTGCCGCCACCGAGTGGATGGGGCTGCACTTCATCTTCGGCGCCTTCGCCTTCGGCATCGTGCGGACCAGCGCCCGGCGCGGGCTGCCCGGGACAGTGGACGCCCGGCTCCGGCAGGGCCTCGGCTCGCTGGGCAACAGGCTCTTCATGCCGATCTACTTCGTCGTGGCCGGCTGGCAGGTGGACCTCTCCGGCCTGGGGCCCGCCCGGCTCCTGGACCTGCTGGTGCTCCTGGTGGCCGCGGTGACCGCCAAGTTCCTCGCCGCGGCAGGCGCCGCCCGGCTGTCCGGGATGACCGCGCGCGGCTCCGCGGCCATCGGCGCCCTGATGAACACGCGCGGGCTGACCGAGCTGATCGTGCTGACCACGGGCCGCGAGATGGGGCTCCTGGACGGCACGCAGTACACGCTGCTGGTGGCCATGGCCGTGCTCACCACGATGTCCACCGGGCCGGCCCTCAAACGGCTGCTGCCCGCGGACGGCTCCGAACCGGACCTCGCCACGCCCGCCACGGGCACCGGGCAGCCGCTCGCAGGAGGGGAACCGGTGCGGGAGGCACGGCCCGGGCCGGTCCCGCGCGAGGCACGGGAGCCGTGACCGCCGGTGTCCGGCGCCCGGCGTCGCCCGCACCGCCGGGCCGGGTGCGGACACCTGTACCAAGTCCCGTACTGTCTTCGGTCGTTGCCGTCCGCACCGCAGAGCAAGGAGCCATGAACGATGTCCCCCGAGCCCGAAGTGGTGACGGAAGCCTTACCGGAGGAGGCCGCACCACGCGGTCCGCTGCACAGTTACCGGGAACTGAGAAAGGTGCCCGGGTTCTGGCGGATGGTCGCGATCGGCATGGCGTCGAAGCTGCCGTCCAGCATGGTCGAGCTGAGTCTGCTGCTCCTGGTGGGCCGGGCGTACTCGTACGGGACGGCGGGCCTGGCCGTGGCCTGCCTCGCGATCGGCCAGTGTGTGACCGCCCCGCTGCGTGGCCGGCTGATCGACCGGTACTCCCCCCGTGCGGTGCTGCTCGGCTGCCTCGCGGGCTACACGGCGGCGACCGTGCTGGTGATCCTGACGGCATCCGGGGCGGGGTCGGCCGCCGCGGTCCTGGCGTTCTCGACAGCGCTGGGGGCCACCTCGCCGCCGGTCGCCGTCCTGATGCGGACCGTCTGGCACAACGCCGCCGAACGGGGCATGTTCACCACCGCGATGGCCCTCGACTCCGCCATGATGGGGACGGCCCTGGTCACCGGCCCGGTTCTGGCCAGCTGGCTGAGCCTGTCGTTCTCCGGGACCGTCCCGCTGATCGTCATCGCGGTGCTGACCGCCGTGGTGGTGTTCCTGCTGCTGGACACCGAGGTCCCGCCGCGGCCCGCCGGGCGGCGGCACTGGCTCGGGCCGCTGACCTCCGCGCCCCTGCGGCGCCTGCTGATCGCGGACGGTCTCTTCGTCCTGGCGGTGACCGCCACCGATGTGCTGCTGCCGATCTACGCGAAGGAGCACGGCGCGGCGGTGTTCACCGGCGCCTACCTGAGCGCCCTGTCCATCGGCAGCGTGCTGGGCAGTCTCGCCCTGGGCGCCATGCCCGGCTTGCTGGCCCGCGGCCCCAAACTCTCCGTCCTGCTCCTCGTCTTCGCGGCCGGAGGCGGCGCGCTCGCCCTGGGCGCCCGGCTCTCCCCGGTGGCGGTCCTCTTCCTCAGCCCGGTGGCCGGCCTGGTCCTCGGTTCCGTCTTCGGCACGCTGCGGACGGTCGGCAGCGACCTCGCGAAGGAGGGCGAGGTCACCGAGACGATGTCCTGGCTCACCAGCCTCGACATGGCGGGCGGCGCGGTCGGCGCGGCGGTCTTCGCGCACCTCGCCGTCACCGAGGGAAGCGGGACCGCGCTTGCGCTGGTGCCGGCGGTGGTCCTGCTGAGCGCACTGGCGGGCTGGACGGCGCGGTCGCCGTCGGGCAAGCAGGGCTGACGACGGTCAGCACATCGCGCAGGGCGCAGGACCGCGCGCCCCGGCCGTCCGGTCCCGCACCGCGGTACCCGGCCGCTACGCCGCGGTGCCCAGCCGGAAGCGGGCCGCCACCTCGTCCGCGAGGTCGGTGGCCGGCCGCGCGCCGTCCATGGTGATCACCGGGTTCCCGTGGACGGCGGCCTGGCGGCGCACCTCCGCGTCCCACAGTTCGTCCCGGGCCAGCCGCTTGGCGAGGGTGGCCTCCGGTGCCCGGCCGCCCCAGCTGACCAGGGAGCGCACCGGGACGCTGCGCCGGGCGCGCAGCGCGGCCATCCGGAACTCCGGGGTGGGCAGCAGGAAGACCGCCTGGTCCGGCTGGGTGAGCAGGGGCGCGATCTGGTGGGGCAGATTGCCGAACCAGTCCACCAGGACGGGCCGGTCGGTGGGCATCGCGAGGAGGTCCTCGACCTCGAACGCGAAGGTCTCGGCGACCACCCGCTGCGCGAACCCGCACGCCTCGTCGGGGCTGCGGCTGTCCCACAGCGAGCCGGGCGGCTCGTCGCGGGCCGCGTGGAAGTGCGGGTGCTGCCGGGGGGAGCAGCGCGGCAGCCACGTGTGCTGGGCCAGGTCACCGCGGTAGATGACGGCGCCGTACCGCCGCGCCAGGATTATCGCCAGCGTGCTCTTGCCCGCTCCGGTGCCGCCGGCGATCCACCGCACGTGGGAGAGCCGGCCGGCCGAAGCGGTCGTCGTACGCGTACCAATACCGGAGTGTGTCTCCAATGGGGGGCGCCTCATACGGTCCATGGTCCTCGCACCGGCCGCGAAGCTCCAAGGCCGCCCCGTATGGGGAGCATCAGGAGTGGGCAAAGAGTCGGAAGGGGCGGGTGAGTCGGTGCGCGCCCCCGCGCGCCTCCACGCGTCCTGTGCGCCCCCGCAAGAACCGTGCGCCGGGTCGGCGCACCCGGTCGGTGAACCCTGGGCCAGTGGACCCCGGCCGGTCCTCCGGTCAGCGCACCGGGTCGTACGGGCCCAGCTCCAGCCCCGGGTCGCCGCCCGTCGCGAGCAGCGCGGCGATCCGCCCCGCCCAGGGGCCGACGGTCAGCCCGGTCGGTCCGAGGCCGCCCGCGACGACCAGGCCGTCCAACTGGGGGACCCGGCCCAGCAGCGGGCGGACGTCCGGGCCGACGGGCCGGAAGCCGACGCGCGTCTCCAGGTGCGTGGCGCCCGCCAGGCCGGGCGCCACGGCCAGGGCCTCGGACAGCACCTCCGCCAGTCCCCCGGCCGTCACCCGGTGGTCGAAGCCGCTGCCGGACTCGCGGGTGGCGCCCGCCACGACCCGTGAGCCGTCGAACGGGACGAGGTAGTGCCCGGTGGCGCGGGGCATCACGACGGGCCAGTGCCCGGTGTCCGCGCCGGGCAGGGACAGGTGCGCGAGCTGCCCGCGCTGCGGCGCGATCCGTACAGTGACGCCCACCGGCGCCAGCAGTTCCGGCGCCCAGGCCCCGGCCGCGACCACGACGGCGTCCGCGGTGATGTGCTCGCCGTCCACCTCGATGCCGGTGACGCGGTCCCCCGTACGGACCAGGGCCGCACGTCCGGGTCGCACTGCGGTGCCGCGCCGACGCGCCTGGCGCAGCAGTGCGTCGCGCAGCCGGCCGCCGTCGACGCGGGCACCGGCGGATATCCGTACGGCCCGCAGGCCGGGCGCGAGCGGCGGGAACAGCGAGCGCGCCGCGGACGCGTCGACGAGGTCCACGTCACCGGTGTCCGCGGGGCCGCGCCGCCGTTCCAGCACCCGGCGGCGGATGCGGTGCTGGTCCGCGTCGTCGGCGGCCAGGGCGAGCGCGCCGACGGCCCGGTACCCGAGGCCGCGCTCGCCCGCCTCGGCGAGCCCGGCGATCAGCCCGGGGTAGTACCGCGCCCCTTCCGCGGCGGCGCGGAACCAGCCCGGGTCGTCGTTCTCGGACGCCCAGGGGCAGACGATGCCCGCGCCGGCCGCGGTCGCCTCGCCGGGCGCCGCCCGGCCGGCCAGCACCACGTCCGCGCCCAGCCCGGCCGCGTGCCAGGCGGCGCTCGCGCCCACGATGCCCGCACCGACCACGGCGACACGCATGCCCGCCCCCTCCTTCCGCGGGCGGTCAGCCCGCGAACTCCGGAATGATCCGCTCGCCGTACGCGTCGATGGTGGCGTCCCGCGCGTCGTGCATGGCGTACAGCGCGAACTGGTCGACGCCCAGCTCCCGCAGCCTGCGCAGCTTGTCGAGCTGCGCCTCGGGCGGCCCGAGCAGGCAGAAGCGGTCCACGATCTCGTCCGGCACGAACGCGGTGTCCGGGTTGCCCGAGCGCCCGTGGTGGGCGTAGTCGTAGCCCTCGCGTTCCTTGATGTACGCGGTGAGCGCCTCGGGCACCATGCCGGAGTGCTCGCCGTACCGCTTGACCAGGTCCGCGACGTGGTTGCCCACCATGCCGCCGAACCACCGGCACTGCTCGCGGGCATGCGCGAGGTCGTCGCCGACGTACGCGGGTGCCGCGACGCAGATCTTCACGTCGGACGGGTCGCGGCCGGCCGCCGTGGCGGCGTCGCGCACCGCCTTGACCATCCACTCGGTCAGGAACGGGTCGGCCAGCTGGAGGATGAAGCCGTCGGCCAGTTCCCCGGTCATCTTCAGGGCCTTGGGCCCGTACGCGGCCATCCACACCGGCAGCCGGCCGTCGCGCACCCACGGGATGCGCAGCGGGTGGCCGCCCACGTCGGCCTCCCGGCCCGCCGCGAGGTCGCGGATGATCCGGATCGACTCGCCGAGGCGGGCCAGGGTGTTGGGGGCGCGGCCGGCCACCCGCATCGCCGAGTCGCCGCGCCCGATGCCGCAGACGGTGCGGTTGCCGTACATGTCGTTGAGGGTGGCGAAGGTGGAGGCGGTGACCTCCGGGGTGCGGGTGGAGGGGTTGGTGACCATCGGGCCGACGATCAGGCGCTCGGTGTGTTCGAGGATGCGGCTGTAGATGACGAAGGGCTCCTGCCACAGCACGGAGGAGTCGAAGGTCCAGCCGTAGCGGAAGCCTTGCTGTTCGGCGCGGCGCATGGTGGCGACGACGTCGGATGCGGGCGGGTCGGTCTGCAGGACGACTCCGAAGTCCATCTCGGCCTCCTCAGTTCAGGTACTGGCAGGTGCCGCGCGGGGTGTACTGGCCGTGCCCCGCGCGCCCGGTGTAGCGCCGCTGGTCGATGACGGTCTCGCCGCGCGAGAGGACGGTCTCCACGCGGCCGGTGACGGTGCGTCCCTCGTAGGCCGAGTAGTCGACGTTCATGTGGTGGGTGGCGGCCGAGATGACCTGCTCGGCGGCCGGGTCGTAGATGACGAGGTCGGCGTCCGAACCGGGCGCGAGGGTGCCCTTCTTGGGATAGAGGCCGAACATCCGGGCGGGCGTGGCGCACGCGATCTCGATCCAGCGGCGGCGGCCGATGTGCCCGTCCACCACGCCCTGGTGCAGCAGGTCCATGCGGTGCTCGACGCCCGGCAGCCCGTTGGGGATCTTGGAGAAGTCGCCGCGGCCCAGCTCCTTCTGCCCCTTGAAGCAGAACGGGCAGTGATCCGTGGAGACCACCTGGAGGTCGTTGGTGCGCAGCCCGCGCCAGAGCGCCGCCTGGTGCTCGCGCGGCCGCAGCGGCGTGCTGCACACGTACTTGGCGCCCTCGAAGTCCGGCTCGGCCAGGTTGTCGGTGGACAGGAACAGGTACTGCGGACAGGTCTCGCCGAAGACGTTCAGCCCCTTGTCGCGGGCCTGCGCCAGCTCCGCGACGGCTTCCTCGGCCGAGACGTGCACGACGTACAGCGGCGCGCCGGCGACCCGGGCGAGCTGGATCGTCCGGTGGGTGGCCTCCGCCTCCAGCAGTTCCCTGCGCACCTCGCCGTGGTAGCGGGGGTCGGTCCGCCCTTCCGCCAGGGCCTGTTCGACCAGGACGTCGATGGCGATGCCGTTCTCGGCGTGCATCATGACCAGCCCGCCGTTGCCCGCCGACCGCTGCATGGCGCGCAGGATCTGGCCGTCGTCGCTGTAGAAGACGCCGGGGTAGGCGGTGAACAGCTTGAAGGAGGTCACGCCTTCCTCGACCAGCAGGTCCAGCTCCTTGAGCGAGTGCTCGTTCACGTCGGAGAGGATCATGTGGAAGGCGTAGTCGACGGCGCACCGGGCGTCGGCCTTGGCGTGCCAGGTGTCCAGGCCCTCGCGCAGCGCCTGGCCGCGTGTCTGGACGGCGAAGTCCACGATCGTGGTCGTGCCGCCCCAGGCGGCTGCCCGGGTGCCGGTCTCGAAGGTGTCGGAGGAGAACGTCCCGCCGAACGGGAAGTCCATGTGGGTGTGGGCGTCCACGCCACCCGGCAGGACGTACTTGCCGGTGGCGTCGATGGTCCGGTCGGCGCCCTCGGTCCAGCTCTCGGCGGTGGTCGTGCCGTGCGCGGCGAGGGCGGCGATCCTGCCGTCCTCGACCAGGACATCGGCATGGATCTCATCGGCGGCGGTGACGACCAGACCGCCGCGGATGACTGTTCGGCTCATGCTTCCGGCTCTCCCTTCCACACACCAGTGGTGCTCGGCGGCGCCGGAAGGGACACGGCCCGGCGGGTCGGCCGGCCGGGCGGCGCGCCCCAGGTGACGCCGCGTCACGGCCTGGTCTACACCCGTAGAGCGCGGCCGTGCAGCAGACCGTAGAAGCATGTCACCCACCGTGGCAACACCATGACCGCAGATCAGCGGGAACCGGCGGGGTGCATCCGGGCCGCCGCCGGTGAAACTTCACTGCTTGCGCAATCCGGGAACCTTGGCGCGGGCCACCGCGTTGCCCGGTGGGGAAAACCCGACACACCGGACCGCACCGCACACGCAACAGGAGACACAGCACCATGGGCGTCAGCCTCACCAAGGGCCAGAACGTCGTCCTCAACCAGGACGGCACTCCCCTCGCGGACGTCACCGTCGGCCTGGGCTGGGACGCCCGGCCCACCGCCGGCGCGGACTTCGACCTGGACGCCTCGGCGGTCGTCTGCGGTCCCGACGGGCGCGTCCTGTCCGACGCGCACTTCGTCTTCTACAACAACCTGACCAGCCCGGACGGCGCGGTCCGGCACACCGGCGACAACCTCACCGGCGAGGGCGACGGCGACGACGAACAGATCCTGGTCGACCTGGACCGCCTCGGCGAGCAGACCGGTCAGGTCGTCTTCACCGTCTCCATCCACGACGCCGGGCGGCGCGGCCAGAGCTTCGGCCAGGTCGAGGACGCATACATCCGCGTGGTCGACAACCTGACGGGCCGCGAGATGTGCCGGTACGAGCTGTCGTACGACGCGGCCGGCGAGACGGCGATGGTCTTCGGGGCGCTGTACCGGCGCGGCGGCGAGTGGAAGTTCCGGGCCATCGGCCAGGGATACGCCTCCGGCCTGGCCGGGATCGCCACCGACTACGGCGTCAACGTCGGCTGACCGGCGGTATGCGAAAGGGCGCGCCCCGGAGGGCGCGCCCCGGCGACCCGCCTACAGGTGCGAGGCGATGGCCGGCATCAGGTCCTGGAAAGTGCGGCCGTTCGCGGGCTCGCCGATGGCGGCCATTTCCCAGCCGCCGCCGGACCGGCGCACCTTCGCCATGATCTGCGCGGTGTACGGGCCGCCGCCGGTGAGGGTGTAGCGGGCCAGTTCCTGGCCGGTGGTCTCGTCGACCAGACGGCAGAACGCGTTCTGCACCTCGGTGAAGGTCTGCCCGGTGAAGGAGTTCACCGTGAAGACGATCTGGTCGACGCGGGCGGGCACCCGCTGGAGGTCGACGAGGATCACCTCGTCGTCGTTGCCCTGTCCCGCGCCGCCCACCAGGTTGTCGCCGGTGTGCCGCACGGAGCCGTCGTCGCTGATCAGGTGCTGGAAGAAGACGACGTCGACGGGCTCCTGGCCGGCGAACAGCACGGCGGAGGCGTCCAGGTCGATCTCGCGGGCCATCAGCTTGGCGAGGAAGCCCTTGCGGGCGGCGGCCTGCCAGCCCAGGCCCATACGGACCACGCTGAGTTCGCCCCCGCCGGACTTGCTCAGACTGATCTTCTGACCCTTGTCCAGGTTCACGGTCATGCTGTCACTCCTGCGTCGGGATGGCGTACCCGGGCAGGGCGGCGGCCGCCGCCACCGGCCGGGGATCGCAAATCTACAGCACTGTAGAGGTAATGGTGAAGTAAAGACAGGAGGTTGCGAGGGGGTGGCGCGGGCGCCGGACGGGTGGACAGTTGGCGGGCCCCGCCGGAATGTTCACAGCGGGGCCCAGTCGTACGGTACCCAGCGGGACGCGCCCACAACAGACCGCGTCGGCGCTTTTCACCCCTGCCGGCCGCCGCCGGACCCGCCCGCCGGGAGGCCCCCGCCGCCACTCCCCGCGGAGCCCGCCGACACGCGGGATCACTGTCGGTACCGGCGCGACGACAGCACGTGTGCTACGGTCGTTCCCAGTTGCAGTTTTGGTACCCATGAACGTCATGTGCGCCTGACGGTATGTAACCGTCGGGCGCATTTTGTTTCTGCCGGTCACATCCGGATGGGCTCAATTGCGGCGACCCTGGAGCCCGCGCAGTGCGGGATCCTCAACTGCCTCGATCGAAGGATAGGGACATGGCAACCGGCACCGTGAAGTGGTTCAACTCCGAAAAGGGCTTCGGCTTCATCGAGCAGGACGGCGGCGGTGCCGACGTCTTCGCGCACTACTCCAACATCCAGGCCCAGGGCTTCCGCGAGCTGCAGGAAGGCCAGAAGGTCACCTTCGACGTCACGCAGGGCCAGAAGGGCCCGCAGGCGGAGAACATCGTCATCGCCTGAGCGCGGACGGCGCAACGGCTCACGGCACGAGCCGGAAGTCACCCGGACGGGTGGCTTCCGGCTCGTGTTGTTTCCGCGTCCGGGAATGCCGTACGGGACCGCCGTCCGCCCGGCGTGCACCCGGGCGAGTGCATTCCGCCGGTGCCTCCCGTCCGGCGGAAGCGCCTAACCGGGTGTCAGCTCCCGCTCGGCCGCCCGCAGCGCCTCCGCGAGGATCGCGGCGCCCTGCTCCGCCTCCTCCACGGTCAGCGAGAGCGGGGGCGCGATGCGCAGCACGGCGCCCGTCAGGCCGCCCTTGCCGATCAGCAGGCCGCGCTCGCGGGCGGCCTCCAGGACGAGTTCCGCCCCCCGCGGCGACGGCTCGTCGGTGCCGGGGACGGTCAGCTCGACGCCGATCATCAGGCCGCGTCCACGGACCTCCCGTACGGTCCCGAGTCCCGCGCCGACGGCCCGCAGCCGCTCGGCGAGCAGGCCGCCGACGCGCCGGGCGTTGCCCTGGAGGTCGTGTTCCAGGAGGTGGTCCAGGTTGGCCAGGGCCGCCGCCATGGTGACCGGGCTGCCGCCGAACGTGGAGAGGGAATGGGCGCCGAGGCAGTTCATCACGTCGGCGCGGGCGACGACACCGCCGACGGACATGCCGTTGCCGATCCCCTTGGCGAAGGTGAGCAGGTCCGGCGGCCCGTTCCCGGCGTGCGCCTGCCAGCCCCAGAAGTGGTCGCCGGTCCGGCCCCAGCCGGTCTGCACCTCGTCGGAGATCCACAGGATGCCGTGCCGGTCGAGCACTTCGCGGAAGGCCGCGTACAGCCCGTCGGGCGGCGAGGTGAAACCGCCGACGCCCTGGACCGGCTCGGCGATCAGCGCCGCGACGCCCGCCGTCTGGCCCAGCAGGTCCTCCAGGTCGGCGACGCAGGCGTCGATGTACGCGGCGTCGGACAGTCCGGCGTACGGGCCACGGGTGCGCACGCCTCCATGCACGTACAGCGTCTGGAGCGGGGACAGGCCGGTCGGTGACCAGCCGGCGTTGCCCGTGACGCCGATGGCCGAGAAGGACCGGCCATGGTAGCTGTTGCGCATCGCCAGGATCTGGTTGGAGCGCCGGTACACCGTCGCCAGCAGGAGCGCGGTGTCGTTCGCCTCCGTACCGGAGGTGGTGAAGAAGACCCGGGCGTCGGGGATGCCGGAGAGGGCGGCGATCCGCTCCGCCAGGTCGACCATGGGGCGGGACAGGTACTGCGTCGAGGTGTGCAGGATGCGGCCGGCCTGCTCGGCGACCGCCTTGGTCACCGCGGGCAGCGCGTGGGCGGTCATGGTGGTGAGGATGCCGCCGAAGAAGTCCAGGTAGCGGTTGCCGTCCGCGTCCCAGACGTGGCGTCCCTCGCCGTGCGTCAGCTCGATGGGCCGGTCGTACAGCAGCGTCAGCCAGTCGGGGAGCACCGCGCGGTGCCGGGCGTGCAGGCCGGTGGCGGCCGGCCCGGCGTCCGGGGCCGTCACGGCCGGACCAGCCCCTCGTACGCGTCGGGCCGGCGGTCCCGGTAGAAGGCCCACTGCTGCCGCACCTCGTCGATGAGGCCGAAGTCCAGGTCGCGGACGACCAGCTCCTCCTTGGTGTCGCTGGCGACCTCACCGACGAACTGCCCGCGCGGGTCCACGAAGTAGCTCGTCCCGTAGAAGTCGTTGTCGCCGTACTCCTCGACGCCGACCCGGTTGATCGCGGCGACGAAGTACTCGTTGGCGACCGCGGCGGCGGGCTGCTCCAGCTGCCACAGATAGGCGGACAGGCCGCGGGAGGTGGCGGACGGGTTGTAGACGAGCTGGGCGCCGTTGAGGCCCAGCTGGCGCCAGCCCTCGGGGAAGTGCCGGTCATAGCAGATGTAGACGCCGATCCGGCCCACGGCGGTGTCGAAGACCGGCCAGCCGAGGTTGCCCGGCTTGAAGTAGTACTTCTCCCAGAAACCCTTGACCTGCGGGATGTGGTGCTTGCGGTAGGTGCCGAGCACAGTGCCGTCGGCATCGATGACGGCCGCGGTGTTGTAGTAGAAACCGGACTGCTCGACCTCGAAGACCGGCACCACGATCACCATGCCGGTCTCCCGGGCCAGTTCCTGCATCCGGCGGGTGGTGGGGCCGTCGGGCACCGGCTCGGCCCAGCGGTAGTGCTCCGGCTCCTGGACCTGGCAGAAGTACGGGGCGTTGAAGACCTCTTGGAAGCCGATCACCTGCGCGCCCTGCGCGGCCGCCGCCCTGGCGTGCTCCTCGTGCTTCGCGATCATTGATTCGGTGTCGCCGGTCCAGGACGCCTGAACCAGTGCGGCGCGTACGACGTTACGGACAACATCGGCCATGAGCTGCTCCTTCGTCGAGCCGTCGGCCAGCGGGCCATGCGGATCTACGCGTGTGGAGCGACCGTAGGCCCCGGGCAGCGGTGAGGCAAGACCGGCACCGCCGCGGCGCCGGGGGCGGCCCGGGGCGCACGGCGCGGGGTCAGACGCCCGCGCCCCCGGCGCGCAGGGCGTGGGTGATGTCGCGGTGGCGGTGCGGCGAGACACCGGCGGCGGCGTCGAGGAGCAGCGGGGTCAGTTCGCCCGGTGCGCTCGCGGTCGCTTCCACCGCCTCCTCCGGCGTACGGGCCCGTACAAGCGCCGCGAACAGTTCGCGGGCCTCGGCCGGGCGGCCCGCGCCGAGCAGCGCCAGCGCCGTCCGCGCCACTTCCTCGACGGGACGGGCGACGCCCTGGCGCAGCAGTCGCACGCTCTCGGCAGCGCGGCCGGCGGCGGTCAGCGCGTCGGCGGCGGCGGCGAGCCGGGCGGGCGGCAGGCAAGCCACCTCCCAGAGCAGTGTGGGCACCTCAGCCGCCAGGCCCGTGTTCTCCAACTCGGCTACGAGGGCGGGGAGTTGGGCGGGATGTGCGTGCGCGGCGGCGCACAACAGGGCGTGTGCTTCACCTCCGCGTCCGGCCGCCCGCAGCCGGGCGAGTCGGGCGGCACCGGCCGAGGCGGGAGAGACGCCGCCGGGCGCGGCGGCGGGGTGGGGGGTGCCGGGTGCGTTCGGAGTGCCAGGGGGTGCCTGGGGTTCTCGGGGCGCCTGTTCCTGAGGTGTCGGCGTGGGTGCCGTGAGCGGGGGGTGTGCGCGGTTCTCCGCCGTACGGTTCGCTGCTGCGCGGTCGCCTGCCGTACGGGACTCCGCCGTACGGGGCTCCGCCACCCGGGACCCGCCTTTGCGGCCCCATCGTGGGGTGCCGCCGTCCGGCCGGGCCTCGTGCAGACCGGCGAACCGCGCGCCGCGGGGAGCCGACGTGCCGGGCGCGGCGGCGGGGGCCGCGGCGGGGGCGGGCCCGGCATCCTCCGGGGCTTCCAGCCCGGCGAAGCGCGCGCCCCGGGGCCGGGGGCGCAGCGCCGACGGCTCCGCGGTCACTCCCGGCTTCGCGGCCGGTCCCGGCTCCGGGGCCTCCGGTGTCTCCTCCGTAGCCATGACGGGGCCGGTGACGCCGACCGGGAAGCGGCGGCTCGCCGCCGCGCTCGCCAGCGCGTCGAGGCGGTGCTGGAGTTCACGTGCCCGCGCGCCGGACCGCACGTGGTCGTCGCGTGCCCAGGCCAGTTCGTCCGCCAGCCGCGCCGCGTCGGGACCGCCCGCCGCCGCCAGGAGCGCGGCACGCAACTCCCGTTCGCGCAGGGCCGCGTACTGCCGCTCGCGCAGCATCAGGTCCAGCCGGTCACCGAGGTGCGCGGAGGCGCCCGGCCGGGCGTCGTACGCCGCGACCGCCTCCTCGTGGAGCCGGCGCGCCCGCGGTCCCGCGGTGCGCACCGCGTGCTCGCCGCGCCGGCCCGCGAGGTCGTGCAGCAGCGACTCCACCACGTCCCAGGGCGGTACGTCCGTACCGTCCAGGCAGGCCCGCAGCCCCTCGGGGTCGCGGAGCGAGAAGACCGCGTACCATCCGGCCGTCTCGTCGAGCATCCGCGTCAGCCCGCGCAGGAACCGCGCGAACTCCGCCACCGGCGCTTCCCGTTGTTCCGCCGTCACGTTCCCCTCTCCCCTCCCCCGGTCCCCGTGCGCCCGCCCGCTCCCACCTCATGCCCGACCCGCATTCGACACCAGCCGTGTTTCGGCCTCGATTACGTCCGTGCTACGCGCGTTTTTCCGGCCCCTCCCGGCCGGGGGAACTGCGGCCACCCGCCGCTGTCGGCTATGGAGCCCGGTCTGCGGTCCTGGCTGGGAAACTCCGGTCGCGCCATCACCGGCGCCGCGCACCCCGGGTACCGGGGGCGCGCCGGGTGTCACTACCCCCAGGGCCGGGGCGACCGCCGCCCGGTCCCCGGCCACAGGCCCGTCCGGGGGAGCCGGGGCGTGGGCGTGCTTCGGGGGCGGGACAGAGGGGCACCCGCTGTCGCATGACCGACAACGATGGACCGTCCGGCCTGGACGAGTCGTACTGGATCGCCACGACCCCCGGCACGTCCTATCCGCCGCTCACCGAGGACGCCGAGGCCGACGTGACGGTGCTCGGTGGCGGGATCGCCGGGCTGAGCACGGCCTGGGAGCTGGCCCGGACCGGCCGCCGGGTCGTCGTGCTGGAGGCGGACCGGATCGCCGCCGGGGTCACCGGCTACACCACCGCCAAGCTCTCGTCCCTGCACACCCTGGTCTACGACCGGCTGCGCCGTACCCGCGGCCCCGAGGGCGCCCGCCACTACGCGGAGTCCCAGCAGGCCGCCGTCGAGCACGTCGTCGAGACCGCGGGCCTGCTGGGCGTCGACTGCGACCTGGAACGGGGGCCCGCGTTCACCTACGTGAGGGACCCGGACAGCGCCGGGCAACTGCGCGCGGAGGCGGAGGCGGCGCGGGATGCCGGGCTGCCGGCGTCGTTCGTGACCGAGACGGGGCTGCCGTTCCCCGTGGCGGGCGCGGTGCGGGTCGAGGACCAGGCCCAGTTCCACCCGCGCAAGTACCTGCTCGCACTGGCGGCGGACCTCCGCTCCCGCGGCGGCGTCATCCACGAGCGCACCCGCGCCACCGGCCTCCACGAGGGCTCGCCCTGCCGGGTGACGACCGAGTCGGGCGCCACCGTCACCTCGCGGGACGTCGTGGTGGCCACCCATTACCCGGTCTTCGACCGCGCCCTGCTGTTCACCCGGCTGTCGCCGCGCCGGGAGGTCGTGGTGGCCTCCCCCGTGGACGCCGGCCGCGACCCCGGCGGCATGTTCATCACGGAGGAGGAGGGCAAGCGGTCGGTACGCACCGCGCCGTACGGGGACGGGCGCCGGCTGCTGATCGTCACGGGCGAGACCTTCAAGCCGGGCACGGCGGACGCCGGCGAGAAGTTCGCGCGGCTGACCGCATGGACCCGGCGGCACTTCCCCGGTACGGAGGTGGCATACCGGTGGGCGACCCAGGACAACGACGCCACCGACACCGTCCCGCTGATCGGGCCGTTCCACCCGGCCGCCCGCCACACCTACGTCGCCACCGGGTTCGGCGGCTGGGGCCTGAGCGGCGGCGTGGCCGCCGGGCGCCTGCTGACCGGCCTGATCGCCGGGGACCCGCCGCCGTGGGCCGGTCTCTACGACCCGCGCCGGCTGTGGAGCGCCGTCCG
This sequence comes from Streptomyces sp. NPDC018019, assembly GCF_044327805.1. Classification (NCBI taxonomy): domain Bacteria; kingdom Bacillati; phylum Actinomycetota; class Actinomycetes; order Kitasatosporales; family Streptomycetaceae; genus Streptomyces; species Streptomyces sp. NPDC018019. The sequence continues at coordinate 262,555 of NZ_JBIRGD010000013.1, forward strand.
TGAAGCGCCCGCCTTCCTCAAGCACCAGGCCGAGGTCGGCCGGCACTTCATCGGCGACCGGCTGCGTACGACGCACGCCGACTCGGTGGCGGACATCGCGCCCGGCTCCGGCGCGATCGTCCGGGTGGGCGGCAGGCGCTGCGCGGTGCACCGGGACGAGGACGGGACCACCCGGGCGGTGTCGGCGCGCTGCACCCACCTGGGCTGCCTGGTCGCGTTCAACGCGACGGAGAAGGCGTGGGAGTGCCCGTGCCACGGCTCCCGCTTCGCGCCGGACGGCTCGGTGCTCCAGGGACCGGCCACGGAGCCGCTGGAGCCGCGGGACGTGGGGCAGCGGTCCGGTGGGTCCGGCACGTGACCCTGGTCACCGCCGCTCCGGGTCCCGGCCCGAGCTGGAGCGGCGGGGCCGGGCGGAAGGCGAACCATCAGCCGGCTTGAGTGGGTGCCGCAGACAGTTGGTGAGTACATTGGCCCCTTGCGGAGCCGGGTGACCGTTCCCGCGGGGTTCGCCGCCGGGTCCGTACGCCGCGTCATCCGGCGGCAGCGGTGCCGCCCGAGAGAATGGACCTCTTCCTTGACCACGCCCCGCCTCGTTCCGCTCTCCCCGACCACCTGGGCGTGGACGCATGACAGCACCGCCTGGGGCTACAGCAACTGCGGCCTGGTCGCGTCCGACGGCGAAGCGCTCCTGATGGACACTCAGTTCACCCTGGAGGGCACCCGGGAGCTGCTGGCCGCGGTCGCCGGCGCGGTGCCGGACGCGACGATAACCACCGTGGTCAACAGCCATCAGAACGGCGACCACACGTGGGGCAACGAACTGGTCCGGGGCGCGGAGATCATCACCTCCGAGGCGTCCGCCGCCCACCTGTGCCAGGAGATGACCCCGGACATGCTGGCGGCCCTGAGCCGCAGCGAGCCGACCAGCCCGGTGACGGCCTACGCGGTCGAGCACTTCGGCGGTTTCGACTTCGGCGGCATCACCGTCACCGGGCCGACCCGGACCTTCACCGGGAGCCTGGAGCTGACGGTCGGCCGCACGCCGGTACGCCTCCTCGACCTCGGTCCCGGGCACAGCGCGGGCGATGTCGCGCTGCACGTGCCCGGGGACGGCGTGGTGTTCACCGGTGACGCCCTGTTCCGCGGCGGCCACATGATCGTCTGGTCGGGCTCGCTCTCGTCGTGCGTCAGGGCCTGCGACACGCTGCTGGCCACCGGCGCCACGGCCTTCGTGCCGGGCCACGGGGAGATCACGGACCGGGCGGGGCTGACGCACTTCCGCGACGAACTGTCCCGGATCTTCGAGACGGCCACCGGGCACGCGCGCGCGGGTACGGAACTGGCCGAGGCGGCCCGCCTGGTCAAGGCCGCGCACGCCGGCGACCTGGCGCACCCCGAGCGGCTGTTCACCGCAGTCGCGGCGGCCTACCGGGAGGCGGGCGTGCCGGACGTGCCGTCCACGACGTTCGAGCTGGTCGAGGGCATGGCCCGGCTCGCGTCCGCCGCCTAGCCGGGCACGGGCCCGCCCGGCGCGGGTGGGCCCGACGCCGTCCCGCCCTCCACCGAGTAGTCCGACGGCACCACCAGCATGAGCCGCTGCGTACGGTCGCTGAGCGGCGCGAAGCAGCGGAAGGTGACCTCGAACTCCTCGTCGCCGTGACCGGGCAGGTACAGCCAGCGCCGGTCGCCGTCCGGGTGCGTGACCGTCGTGAGGTCGTCGGTGAGCAGCCGGGCCGCGACCTTGTCGCGCTCCTTGATCTCCGCGACGACCTCCGCGAGCCTGCGGTTCTCCGGCTGCTCGGCGGCGGTCAGCCGCAGCTGGGAAGCCATCGGCTTGGCCCAGTCCTCCTCCCAGTTGATCAGCTGGAGGCGGGCTTCGGGGTACGTCAGCGCCCAGATCATGACGTTGATGCCGTGCTTCATCCACGGCCAGTCCTTCTCGCACGCCGCGTTGTACAGGAGCACGTCCCACGCCGAGTCCGACAGGTACGCCGGCCACGGCTGCACCTGGATGAGCGCGGACGTCGAGGGATCGACCGTGCCGGACGGGCGGTAGAGCGGCGGCGGCACCTGGCCCCGCGCGTAGACGAAGAGGGTGTGCCGCTGGGCCTCGTCGAGGTCCAGGATGCGCACGATGCGCTCCAGCCACTCGCTCTTCGGCCGCTCGATCCGGCCGGACTCCAGTCTGCGGTACCAGCCCTCGGTGACGCCGGTGAGCACGGCCATCTCGGCCTGGGTGATGCCGAGCCGGTCACGGTGGCCGAATTTGGCGGTGAAACCCGGCACCTGGTTGGGGTCCCGCGGGCCGCGCCAGTCGCGCAGGAAGTCGCCGAGCCGGTGTTTACGGGACATCCGCCACCAAACTCCCTCCGGTTCGGTAAAAGGATCGAAAAGTTATGGCCGACTTTATCGCCACTCCGTTACGCCTCGACCGAGCCCTCCGGCCACCCGACGACCTCGAAAATCCCACCAAATCACACATCCATCGCATTCCCTCGGCCGAAGCGGCACACCGCCCACCGGAACTCCCAGTACCGGTCACCCCATGTGATCACCGCCGGACGAGAACGGTCGGCCGGTCTGTGCCAGAGTGACTGACCGCGGCAGGGCGTCCGGGCGGCGCCCCGCGCAGCGCCCCGCCGCCGGACCACCGGCACGGCCGGGCACATCAGCAGTGTGATCGAGAGGGACCCATGAGCCGCAGCGTCTTCATCACCGGTGGAAACCGGGGTATCGGCCTGGCGATCGCTCGGTCCATGGCCGCCGACGGGGACAAGGTCGCCGTCACCTACCGCTCGGGCGAGCCGCCCGCCGGCGTACTGGGCGTCCAGTGCGACATCACCGACCCGGAGCAGGTCGAGGCGGCGTTCCGGCAGATCGAGGAGGCGCACGGCCCGGTCGAGGTCCTGGTGGCCAACGCCGGCATCACCCGTGACGCCCTGCTGATGCGCATGTCCGAGGACGACTTCGGCGAGGTGGTCAGCACCAACCTCACCGCCGCGTACCGGCTGGCCAAGCGGGCCACCCGCGGCATGCTGCGGGCCCGCAAGGGCCGCATGATCTTCATCGGCTCGACCGTCGGCCTGCGCGGCGAGACGGGCCAGGCGAACTACGCGGCGGCCAAGGCCGGCCTGGTCGGCCTCGCCCGCTCCATCGCCCGCGAACTGGGCTCGCGCGGGATCACCGCCAACGTGGTCACCCCCGGCCTCACCGAGACCGACATGACCGCGGCCCTCTCCCAGGAACGCCTGGACGCGATGCTGCAGGAGATCCCACTGCGCAAGGCCGCCCGCCCGGAGGACATCGCCGCGGTGGTGCGCTGGCTGGCCGGCGAGGACGCGTCGTACATCACCGGCGCCGTCATCCCGGTCGACGGCGGCGCCGGCATGGGCCACTGACCCGGCCCCACCGCACCTTCTTCGCACACCTCCCGCGCCCCGCTCCCGGGGCGTGGGCAAGGACGACCATCCCCGCACGGGGCGGTGCCGTGAGCGCTTGGACGGGGGTCAGGCGCTCACGCACCGGGGGTGGGATGCCTGTGAGGCGCCGAATCCGGCGCCTCACAGGCTTTGGCGTTTCCGGGCCCCTTCATCATTGTCATGAGCGCGCCTGAACGGGCCCCAGCTCCGGGCGGCACCCTCTCGTAATCAACAGGAAGACTTGCAAGTTCACCTGCCGGGATCTACGGTGCCGCCATGCCCGACAAGGATCAGGAACGCCTGGCGACCGACCTCGGCGCCACCGTGAGTCTCCTCATGCGACAGCTGCGCGCCGTCTCGCACGCGAGCGGGCTGACCGCCTCGCAGCGTGCGGCGCTCGCCCGTATCGACGCCGAGGGGCCCACCACCATCGCGGCGCTGGCCCGTGCGGAGTTCGTCCGGCCCCAGTCGATGCGGATGACGGTCGGGGCCCTGGAAGACCAGGGGCTCCTGCGGCGGGACCCGCATCCGACCGACGGCCGGCAGGTCGTCTTCTCCTTCACCGAGGAGGGGCGGCGCGTCCTCGCCGACGCCCGGCAGGCCAAGCACAACTGGCTCGCCGTCGCCATCGCCGAACGCCTCGGCCCGGCCGAACAGCGCACGCTGGCCGAGGCGACCGAGCTGCTGAAGCGGCTGATACAGGAATGAGGGCGAAGGGGGCGACGGCCGGGGGAAGTGCCGCCGATGCGGCGCCCGCGGAGACCGAGCGGGGGTTCGGGGCCCGGCTGATGACGCCGTTGCTGCTCGGCTCGGTCCTCAATCCGATCAACTCGACGATGATCGCCACCTCGTTGGTGGCCATCGCCCGGGACTTCCGCGTCGGCGCCGCCGACACCGCCTGGCTCATCTCCGCCATGTACCTGGCCAGCGCGGTCGCCCAGCCGTCCATGGGCCGGCTGGCCGACCGGCTGGGCCCGCGCCGGGTCTTCACCGCGGGGCTGGTGACGGTGCTCGTCGCCGGTCTGGCCGGCGCCCTCGCGCCCACCATCACGCTGTTGATCCTCTCCCGCGTCGTACTCGGGGTGGGGACCTCGGCGGCGTACCCGGCCGCGATGGCGATCCTGCGGACCGAGGCGGAACGGGTGGGCCGCGGCACGCCGCGCACCGTCCTGGGGCGGCTGTCCCTCGCCGCCCTGGGCAGCGCGGCCGTGGGGCCGGCGCTCGGCGGGCTGCTGGCGGCGACCGCGGGCTGGCGCGCGGTCTTCGCGGTGAACGTCCCGCTCGCCCTCATCGCCCTCGCCTGCGCGGTGGCCTGGCTGCCTGCGGACGGCCCCCGGAGGGCCCCCGGCCGCGGCGCGGAAGCAACGGCGGAGGCAGGTGCGGGGGCGGGTACGGCGGCCCGTGCGGGATCGCTCGACCCGCTGGGCATCGCGTTGTTCGCGGCCACGCTGACCGTCGGCATGTTCTTCCTGCTGGACCTCGCCCACCCCCGATGGCTGCTGCTGGCACCGACCGCCGTGCTCGCGGCCGTACTGGCGCGGTGGCAGCTGCACCACCCAGCGCCCTTCCTGGACCTGCGGATGCTCGCCCGCAACGGCGCGCTGCTCCGCACCTACCTCCGGCACGGCCTGGCGTATCTCGTCATCTACTGCGTCCTGTACGGATACAGCCAGTGGCTGGAGGAGGCCCACGGCTACAGCGCCTTCCACGCCGGGCTGATCATGCTGCCGATGTCCGGGGCGGCGGCCGTCTGTTCCCTCGCCGGTGCCCGGACGAAGGGCATCCGGGCCCCGCTCACCGCCGCCGCGGTGTGCCTCGCCGCCGGCGCCGGTGTCTGCCTCCTGCTGGGCGGCGGTACGCCGTTGGCCGTCCTGCTGCTCACCGGTGTGCTCTTCGGCGTCCCCCAGGGCCTCGCCGCCACCGGCAACCAGGCCGCGCTCTACGCGCAGGCACCGGCCGACGGCATCGGCGCGGCGGCCGGGTTCCAGCGCACCGCGCAGTACCTGGGCGCGATCACCTCGTCGAGCCTCATCGGACTGCTGTACGGGCAGCGGGCCACGGACGCGGGGCTGCACGAGATCGCCGTCGTCGGGCTCGTCCTCGGTGTGCTGCTGCTCGTCCTGACGGTCGCGGACCGCACGTTGCGGCCCCGGCCCGCTCCGCCCCGTACGCCCTCGGAGCCTCTCGAACCCGTACGGCCCCGTACGTCCCACCACCACTAGGAGCACCCACCCCATGCCCGTCACCACACTCGACCCCACCACCGCCCTGGTCCTGATCGACCTTCAGAAGGGGATCACCGCGCTGCCGACCGCCCACCCCGCCGCCGGAGTCGTGGAGCGTTCCGCGCGGCTCGCCGCCGCCTTCCGCGCGCGGGGCCTGCCCGTGGTGCTCGTCAACGTCACGGGCGGCGCTCCGGGCCGCACCGAGGCCGCGCGTCCTGGGGGCACACCGCCGGCCGACTGGGCCGAGCTGGTGCCGGAACTCGGCCGGCAGCCGTCGGACATCCTCGCTACCAAGCAAACCTGGGGCGCCTTCCACGGCACCGGTCTCGACGCGGAGCTGCGCCGCCGGGGCGTCACGCAGATCGTGCTGGCGGGTATCGCGACCAGCATCGGGGTGGAGTCCACCGCACGCGCCGCGCACGAGCACGGCTACCACGTCACCGTCGCGACGGACGCGGTGACCGACCTGGACGAGGAGGCGCACCGCCGCAGTCTGGAGAAGATCTTCCCCCGGCTGGGCGAGACCGGCCCGACGGAGGCGGTCATCGGCCTGCTGGGCTGACGGGACCGGGCGGCGGCACGGACGTATCGGGCCGCGGGGCGTCCGCGGCGGCCGTCGGGGCGGCGCCCCTGGCCAGGAGCAGCAGGGCGTCGACCAGGTCCTCGGCGGACGCACCGGTGGCCAGGCGCCGCAACTGCTGCCCCGCCACCAGGGCGACCACCGTGCCGGCCAGCCGCTCGGCGTCCGCGACGCCCAGCGCCGTCAGGATGCGGGCCGCCAGCCGGTCGTACGCGGCGAAGCACTCGGCCGCCGCGGCCCGCAGCCGCTCGTCGCGCCCGGCCTGGACGTACAGCTCGAACGGCGCTATGTGCTCGCTGTCGAACTCCGTGCCGCCCGCGACCTGGCCGACCAGCGCCGCCGCCTCGGCGAGGCCGATCCGGTCGAGGCGGCTGTCGCCGGCCAGTTCGGTGAACCGCCGGGTCTCCTCGTCGACGAAGCGCAGCAGGCTCTCCCGCAACAGGTCGTGCTGCGTCGCGAAGTGGTACGTCACCGAGCCCAGCGACACACCGGCCTCCTTCGCGATGCGCCGGTTGGTGACGGCGGCGATGCCGTCCCGCCCGATGATGCGCAGGACGGCACCGATGATGCAGCGCCGGGTGTCCCCCGCCGGAGCCGGGCCGGAAGCCGGGCCCGGGCCGGTCACCGGCCCACCGCGTCCGCCGGGCCGTCGGCGTCCGCCGCCCCGACCGGGTGCGGCGCCGCCCGTCCCGTACGCGCCGGCCGCTCCGGCGGCACCGTCTGCGGCCGGCCGGCCGCCATCCGCACCTCGGGCCACCGCTCGTACCACCGCAGTTCCGCCTCCAGCTGGGCCGCCAGCGAGATCAGCAGGGGTTCCGAGTGGGACGGGCCGAGGAGCTGGGCGCCCAGCGGGAGGCCGCCCGCCGTGAAGCCGGCGGGCACGCTGATGCCGGGCCAGCCGAGGACGTTCCACGGCCAGGCGTACGGACACGCGGCGATCATCGCCCGGTCCGTCTGCCAGCCGCTCATCTTGGCGAGGGTGCCGATGCGCGGCGGCGGCGCGGCGGTGGTCGGCGTCAGGACGAGGTCGTACGGGCCGAACAGCGCGCCCACCCGCCGGTGCTGGCGCCGCTCCGCCGCCCGCGCCCGGCGCAGTACCGGCCCGCCGAGCAGCCGCGCGAGCCGCGCCGCGTCGCGCGTACGGCGGTCCAGCAGGGTGCGGTCGGGCGCCCGGGCCACCCACTCCCGGACGCCCGTCGTCGCCCGCGGCACGAACGCGAGCCCGATCAGCCCGTAGTCCGGTTCGGCCTCCTCCACCTGGTGGCCCAGGCCGGCGAGGGTGCGGGCGAGCGCGGTGACGGCGGACCGCACCTCCGGGTGGAGCGGTGTGGGCGTACCGGTGAAGGCCGGTTTCCAGGAGAGCGCGATGCGCAGCCGCCCCGGGTCGCGGTCCGCCGCCGCGCGGGCCGCGACGGGGCGGGGCCGGTGCAGGTCGCCGGCGTGGTTGCCGGCGGCGGCGTCGAGCAGCAGCGCCGCGTCGCGGACCGTGCGGGCCAGCGGGCCGAGCACCGTGACGCCCTGGAAGGACTCCGCGTCGGGCCAGGTCGAGATGCGGCCGCGCTGCGGCTTGATGCCGACGAGGTGGGTCCAGGCGGCGGGGATGCGGACCGAGCCCGCGCCGTCCGTGCCGAGGGCGGCGGGGACGAGTCCGGCGGCGACCGCGGCGGCCGAGCCGCCCGACGAACCGCCCGGTGTGTGGCCGGGGTTCCACGGGTTGCGGGTCTCGCCGAACGCGGGCCCCTCGGTGAACGGCCACTGTCCCAGTTCGCAGGCGTTGGTCTTGCCGACGATCACCGCACCGGCCGCGCGCAGCCGCCGTACGGCCTCGGAGTCCGCGGCCTTGGGCGGGAACGCGCCCGCGCAGCCGAACGCGGTGGGCTCGCCCGCCACGTCGGTGTCGTCCTTGACGGCGACCGGCACGCCGAGCAGTGGCCGCCGCTCCCCCGCCGCCAGGCGCCGGTCGGCCGCGGCGGCCTCGGCGAGCGCGGCCTCGGCGCGGACCCGCCGGAAGGCGTTGAGCGTGCCCTGGGTGGCGTCGATGCGCTCCAGCGAGCGGCGCACCAGCTCCCCCGACGTGACCTGACCGGCCGCCAGCGCCGCCGCCTGTTCGGCCAGGCCCTCGTACGGCCCGCTGTCCCGTGTGCCCATGGCTTCCCCCTGCCGGACTGTTCGTTCGAACGAACGACTCCGACGGTAACCGGGCCGGGCAGTCGCTTCAACGGTGCTCGTGCCCCAGTTCCGCGAGGCGGCTCAGGGCCGGCAGCGCGTCGGCGAGGGCCTGCCGCTGATCGGGGGTCAGCCGGGCCACCAGGGGCTCCAGGTGGCGGGTGCGGACCTCGTGGCGGGACCGGCCGACGCGCCGGCCCGCCTCGGTGATGTGGACGAGGACGGCGCGCCCGTCGCTGGGATCGGGACGGCGCTCCACCAGGCCGTCCCGCTCCAGCCGGGTGACCAGTTGGGTGATGCCGGGCTGGCTGACCGGTGCGGCCCGGGTCAGTTCGGTCAGCCGCACCGGGCCGTCGTGGAACGCCAGGCGGTCGAGCACCGACAGCGTCGTGAACGAGAGCTTCTCCGGGACGGGGAGCCGGGCGTAGAAGCGGTGGAAGGCCTCGATCGCCGTGGTGAAGGCGTCCACGTCCAGGTCGCGGGCCGGGGCGGGGTTCAGATCGTCGTGCACACCGGAAACCTATCGGCTTTTTACTTAAGTCGCTTATGCAGCTGCGCCCCGGCGGTCAGCCCTTCGGCCGGACGACCATCGCCGATCCGCCGCCGCGTCGCACCTTCTCCGCCGCCGCCAGCCAGCGGCCGTCCGGCAGGCGCTGCACACCGGTCGCGGCGCCGATCTCCGGGTTGCGGCCGAACGTGTGGCCGATCGCCTCCAGTTGCGCGCGGACCGGGCTGTTCCACAGGCCGGGTTCCAGCTCGGTGGTGGCAGCGTTGCGCTGGCTGGCGCGGGGCGCGGCGATGGCGTCGACCAGCGGCATCCCGCGGTCCAGGTGGTTCAGCAGGCTCTGCAGGACCGTCGTGATGATCGTCGCGCCGCCGGGCGAGCCCAGCGCCACGACCGGACGGCCGCCGTGCAGCACGATCGTCGGGGACATCGAGGACCGCGGGCGCTTGCCGGGCCCCGGCAGGTTCGGGTCGTGCACGGCCGGGTCCGCCGGGGCGAAGGAGAAGTCCGTCAGCTCGTTGTTGAGCAGGAAACCGCGGCCCGGTACGACGATGCCGCTGCCGCCGGTCTGCTCGATGGTGAGGGTGTACGCGACGACGTTGCCCCACTTGTCGGCGACGGTCAGATGGGTGGTGTTCTCCCCCTCGTACGTCGTCGGCGCGGCCCGGCCACCGGCCGCGCAGGGCCGCGGGTGCCGCGGGTCGCCGGGCGCCAGCGGGCTGGTGAGCACCGCGTCGTCCTTGATCAGGCAGGCCCGGGAGTCGGCGAAGCGCTGCGAGGTCAGGCCGCGCGTCGGCACGTTCTCGAACTCCGGGTCGCCCACCCAGCGCCCGCGGTCGGCGAAGGCGATGCGGCTCGCCTCGATGTAGCGGTGCAGGTAGTCCTTCTCGCTCAGCTTCGACAGGTCGGTGTGCTCCAGGATGTTGAGCGCCTCGGCGATGCTGGTGCCGCCGGAGGAGGACGGGGCCATGCCGTACACGTCCAGGCCGCGGTAGCGGGTCCGGGTCGGCGCCTGGCGGCGCACCTCGTACTCCCGCAGGTCCTTGACCGTCAGGTCGCCGGGCCGCACCTTGCGCTGGGCGCCGGGGCGCACCGGTGGCTTGCGGACGGTGCGTACGACGTCCTTGCCGAGCCGTCCGCGGTACATCGCGTCGGCGCCCTTGTCCCCCAGTTCCTTGTACGTACGGGCCAGATCCGGGTTCTTGAGGGTGGAGCCGACGGCCGGCAGCTTGCCGCCGGGCAGGAACAGGCGGGCGGAGGCGGGGAAGTCGCGGAAGCGCGCCTCGTTGGCGGCGGTCTGCGAACGGAACGTCGCATCGACCGTGAAGCCGTCGCGGGCGAGCTTCTCGGCGGGCTTGAGGAGTTCGCGCAGCGGGCGGGTGCCCCAGCGTTCCAGCGCGGTGTCCCAGGTGGCGGGCGTGCCGGGGGTGCCGACGGACAGGCCGCTGGTGACCGCCTGGTCGAACGGGATCGGCTTGCCGTTCTCCAGGAAGAGGCCGCGGTCCGCGCTGAGCGGCGCGGTCTCGCGGCCGTCGAGGGTGCGTATGGTGCGGGACTTGGCGTCGTACGAGACGAAGTAGCCGCCGCCTCCGACACCGGCGGAGTAGGGCTCGGTGACGCCGAGGGCCGCCGCGGTGGCGACCGCGGCGTCCACCGCGTTGCCGCCCTTGCGCAGCACCTCGATGCCGGCGGCGGAGGCGTCGGCGTCCACGCTGGCGACCGCGCCGCCGTAACCGACCGCCACCGGCACCTTCGGCGGGGCCTGCGCGGCGGGCACCGCGGCCGGGGACGACGGCGGGGCGGCGGCCGGGGACTGGGCGGCGGCCGGGACGGCGGCCGGTGCGACGGAGAGGGCGGCCACCACCCCCAGTACGGAAAGTCGGCGGACCGGTGTCATACGGCGTTCCCTCCTGGCCTGAGCGGGCGGCAGAGGCCGGAGCCTACCTGCGTGATCACCGGGGCGACAGGGGGCGCGAGGGCGGGGCGCGAAAGGGGCGCGGACGGGTGCGTCCACGCGGTGCCCAAGGGTGCGCCCCACCGCATAGCGGGCGCCGCCCCCATGCCCGTACGGACCCGGGCAAGGCGGGCCGGCCGCCCGCCCCGCGTTCGAACACACTCCCGGACAGCCGCTACGCTCCCCCGCCATGGACGACTCCCTGCTCCTTCCGACCGTGGCGGTGGCCGCCCTCGTCGTGGGCCTGGCCGGCGGCTGGGCCGCACAGGCCGCCGCCGTGCGCCGCAAACTGACCCGCGAGCAGAGCTTCTTCGGCCTGCCCGACGGATCGGAATGCGTGCTGGTCACCCACCGGGACAGCACCTCGGCCCACTGGAGCATCCCGCGGCACGACGCGCTGGCGCTGCTCGGGCTGGCCTCGGTGGTGGAGAACTGCGGGGCGCACGCGGAGGTCGCGCCGCACGACACCGGGCTGCAGGGCTTCGGCGCCCGTACGGAGTTCTGCGTGGGCGACCCGACCGCGCACCGGCGCCTCGCGGCACACATGGCGAACCTGCTGCCGGGGGTCGCCGTCCACCCCGGCGACGAACACGGCATCGGGCGCGGCACCTTCGCCGTCGGCGGTTCGACGTACCGGCTGGAGCCCGGCGCGGTGGAGCACGTCCTGCTGGCCCGGCTCACCGCCGTCGAGAGCGGCCGGCCGGTGTTCCTCGCGGCCGGCCAGCGCCCGGTCACCCACCGCGCCGCGGTCCGGCACCTGGTGCGCAACCGGACGCGGCTGGCCCGCAAGTACGGCGCCGACGGCCAGTTCTGCCTGCTGCTGAAGGTCGTCAACTCACAGGCGTACGGGCCCGACGTGGTGGAGCTGGTCGCGGACGTGACCAAGGCGGCGCTGGCGCCGCCGGAGCCGAAGGGGCACCGCGCCGGCGTGTAGGACGCACACGGCGGCCGGACTCACCCGAAGTACATGACCTCGGGCGCCGGACCGTCGAGGTACGGCCGCCAGTGCGCGAGCCCCGGGCCGTTCGGCGTGCCGGTGGCGGCGAAGGCCGCGAGCGCGCCGCCGAACGCCCGCGCCAGCCGGCGGGCCTCCGCGCCGGCCCGGCCGAGCATCGGGCTGCCGGCAAAGGCGTCGAACGTACCGAAGAGGAACGGCAGTTCCGCGCAGTGGGTGGCGCCCAGCGAGCCGTCGTCACCGTCCGGGGCGCGGTCGAAGCGGTAGACGTACGCGGGTGTCCCCTGCGCGGCGCGGTACCCGGCGATCCGGGTCGCGCCCTCCCGGAACTGCCGGCCGGTGGCCACCTCGGTGAGGAGAGCGGCGGGCGAGGCGTCCGGGCGCAGCCGCGCCAGATCGTCGTAGGCGCACGCCGCCGCGTCGGGGTCGCCGCCGCAGGCGTCCTCGCACATGATCCGCAGCACGTCGTCGCGGGTGAACGCCCGGACCCGCTCGTCGAAGGCCAGGAACGCGGTCATCTCGTCCCGTACCGTGCCGATCAGCAGCCCGGTGCCGCCCAGGGCGCCCTCGGCCGCGGCCCGCTGCGGCGCGTCGGGCAGCAGCGCGCCGCCGCGCACCGGGTACATGGGCGGCGAGAGCCGGCCCGGCCGTGCGCGGTCCTCCGACAGCCGGGCGTACGCGGCGAGCAGCCGCTCCGCCGGCAGCGCGCGCAACCCCCGCAGCACCCCCTCCTCGTGGCCGCTGCCCACCGCTTTCCCCGGCAGTCCGAGCAGGTCCAGGAAGGCCGCCGTGTTCTCGGCCGCCGCGTCCGGGGCCTGGGGAGGCAGGCCCCACGGGCCGCTCTGTGCGATGACCCGGCGCACCAGCGCGCGGGTCTCCGGCGCGACCGCCAGGGCAAGGGCCGAGTACGCGCCCGCGGACTGCCCGCCCACGGTGACACAGGCGGGGTCGCCGCCGAACGCCGCGATGTTCGTGTGCACCCAGCGCAGCACCGCCGCCTGGTCCTGGAGGCCGAGGTTCGCCACACCGGCCTCGGGCAGGCAGAGGTAACCGAGCGGGCCCACACGGTAGTTGGCGGTCACGACGACGAGGTCACCGCGTGCGGCGAGGTGGGCGCCGTCGTACCAGTCCCAGCCGCCGGAGCCGGAGGAGAAGCCGCCGCCGTGGAACCACACCAGCACGGGCCGGCCGGCACCGGAAGCCGCGTCGGACGGCCCCTGCGGGCTCCAGATGTTAAGGGTCAGGCAGCCGTCCTCGGCCCAGTCGGGGACGCGGGTCCCCATGACGCGCTCCAGGCGGGACGGGCCCTGCGGCACGGACGGGCCGGGGCGCGCCGCGTCGCGGACACCGGCCCAGCCCTCGTGCGGGCGGGGCGGCGCGAAGCGCAGCGCGCCCACCGGCGAGGCCGCGTACGGGATGCCGCGGAAGGCGGCCACCGGGGGCGCGTCCGCGTCGCCCTCCGCCACCGGGGCCGGTACGCCGCGCACCCGGCCCCGCTCCGTCTCCACGGTCCGCCACCACTCGTGCTCTGCGGCCATCGGTCAGCCCTTCCTTCCGTCCGTCCCCGTGCAGAACCCGTTCTACGCGACCGGCCGCCGGGACCGTGCCCCTCCCCGCCGCACCGTCCCGTCCGTCCGCTCCAGTACGGCCGCTCCCGCGTCATCCCGGTGTGGTAGTCCTGAAGCAACGGCTCCGGTGCGCCGGGGCCCGGGTGACCGGCCGACCTCCACCCCAAGGAGCACGGGATGACCGAGCGCAAGCCCCCCGGCGTCGACTTCGAGACCTGGACCGACCGGCAGATCCGCGAGGCGGCGGAGCGCGGTGACTTCGCCGGGCTGCCCGGCTTCGGCAAGCCGCTGACCGGCCTCGACAAGCCGTACGACGACATGTGGTGGGTCAAGGAGAAGATGCGCCGGGAGAACCTCTCCTTCCTGCCGCCGACGCTCGCCCTCCGCAAGGAGGCGGAGGACGCCCTCGAAGCCGCCGCACGGGCCCCTTCGGAGCGCGCGGTGCGGCGCATCATCGGCGAGATCAACACGAAGATCGAGGCAGCGATCCGGCAGCCGCCGCCCGGCCCGCCGCTCAACCTGGAGCCGTTCGACACGGACCGCGTGGTGGGCGAGTGGCGGGAGCGGCGGAAGAAGTAGACCGCCCGGACCGGGGACCGGGAGGCGGGGCCTGCGCGCACCGGCTCCGTCCGGACATCAGGACACCGCGTCCGTCGGCCACACCTCGATGCCGGTGGTCTCGTGCCGGGCGAACGGCGCCCGCCGGTCGCCCGTGCCCGTACCCGTGGCCAGCCACCCCGCCAGCCCGAGCATCGCGTACCCCGTCGCCGCGTCCAGCCGCCGCCGTACCCGCCGGGTGATGCCCAGCGCCTTCAGCCGGCCGCCCAGCGCGGCGTAACCGCAGGCGCAGCAGAACTCCACCGCGATGTAGGCCGCCCCCAGGGCACACAGCGGCAGGGCGACGTGCGCCGCGTCGCGGGTGAGGAACTGCGGCAGGAAGACGGTGAAGAGGATCAGCGCCTTCGGGTTGGCCGCCGCGACGACGAACTCCTGCCGGGCCAAGCGGCGGGCGGAGACGGATGGCGTCCGGCCCTGCGGGTCCGTACCACCGGTCCGGCTCCCCGGGTCCGCGTCACCGGCCCGGTCTCCGCGCCGCTCCCCGTCCGCCGGCCGACCGGCCGTGGCCACCGTCCGCGCCCCCAGCCACACCAGGTACGCCACCCCGCCCCACTTGACGAGCGTGAACGCCACCTCCGAAGCGGTCAGCAGCGCGCCGAGACCGGCCGCCACCGCCCCCACCATCAGCGCGAACGCGGCGAACCGGCCCAGTGAGGCGCCGACGGCCGCCCGCGGTCCGTGCCGCAGGCCGTTGCGCAGTGCCAGCAGTTGGTTGGCCCCGGGCGTGGCGGCCAGCAGGACGGCCGCCGGGAGGAACGCGGCCCATTCGACATCGGTCACCATGGGTCCACGCGTACCCCGTGGCGCACCGGGCCGCGCGGGAAGCGGGCGGGCGGCGGCCGGCCGCTACGGGCGCAGCGCCTGCCGTACGGCGTGGCAGGCGTCGATCGCGCGGGTCGTGGCCTGGGTGCACAGCCGGCAGTGCTCGTGACGGCCGGCGTGCATCCGGCACAGGGCGTTGCTGCGTTCGCAGGCGATCACGCACGCGTCGAGCTGGGCACTCAGCAGCCGGGTCTCCGCGCCGCCTTCCCGCAGCAGCAGCCGCAGCGCCGCCCCGGTGACGTCGTGGCAGTCCAGGTCGGCGCGGACCGCCTCCCGCATCCGGTCCGCGTCGTCGGACGCGAGCATGCCGGTGGCGCAGACGAGGACGGCCCGCTCGCAGTCGGCGAGGGCTTCGGCGGCCGGGGCCAGGACGTCGGTGCCGAGCCGGGCCTTGGTGACGACACTGTCGAGGAGTTCGGGGAACGGGAGCATGACGGTCTCCAAAAGCGGTGAGCCGGGCCGGTACCGGCACCGCATCCGGTGGCCGGCGGGTGGCCCGTGGATGCCCTTCGGGCCGACCGTACTGCTGCCCGGCGCGACAGGACAGGCCCGCGGACGGTACGGAGCGGACCGCGTTCGCGACGGCGACCGCCGGGCCCGGATCCGCGACGCCCGGCCGCCCGGTCCGTCCCGTCCCACCCCAAATTGGCATCGCATACTCCAATTCAGTACGGTGTGCACGTGCGCCTGACGAAGAGCACCGACATCGCACTCCGCATCGCCATGCGACTGGCGGTCCTCGGCGACCGGGAGGACGCGCCGACCACCCGCGAGGTGGCCGGGGCGATCCAGGTCCCGTACACCCACGCCGCCAAGGTGGTGAGCAGACTGCAGCACCTCGGCGTCGTGACGGCCCGGCGCGGCCGCAACGGCGGACTGTCCCTGACCGCCGCGGGCCGCACCGGCTCCCTGGGGCGCCTGGTCCGTGAGCTGGAGGGGGTCGGTGACGTGGTGGGCTGCGAGGACGACCCGCCCTGCCCGCTGCGCGGGGCCTGCCGGCTGCGCGGGGCGCTGCGCGCCGCCCAGGAGGCGTTCTTCGCCGCGCTCGACCCGCTGTCCATCGAGGACCTGGTGGGCGCGCCGACCGGCCCGCTGCTGCTCAGCCTGACGTCCCGCCCGGAGGGCTGAACGGCCCTACCGCACACCCCCACCCCGGCTCGTACGCTTGGCACGAAATACGAATCTGAGATGCAAGTTTTTCGCCACGCGTCTCCCCGACCGGCCGCCCCTCAGCCACCTCAAGAGCCTCAGTCCACCGCACAAGCTTCAGAACATCTCAAGAACAGGAACCGGAGCACCCGATGCTGTCCACCCAGTCCGCCGAGACCGTCCGCGCCACCCTGCCCGCCGTCGGATCGGCCATCGGCGAGATCACCCCGCTCTTCTACGAGAAGATGTTCGCCGCCCACCCCGAGCTGCTGCGCGACCTGTTCAACCGCGGCAACCAGTCCAACGGCAGCCAGCGCCAGGCGCTCGCGGGCTCCATCGCCACCTTCGCGACGTACCTGGTGGAGCACCCGGACGAGCGTCCCGACGCGATGCTGGAGCGCATCGCGCACAAGCACGCCTCGCTCGGCGTACGCGCCGACCAGTACCCGATCGTGCGCGAGCACCTGTTCGCGGCCATCGCCGAGGTGCTGGGCGAGGCGGTCACCGAGGAGGTGGCCGCGGCCTGGGACGAGGTGTACTGGCTGATGGCGAACGCCCTCATCGCGCTCGAAAAGCGCCTCTACGAGGAGGCGGGCACGCCGGACGGGGACGTGTGGCGGGAGTACCGCGTGACCGGCCGCTTCCAGGAGACCGACGATGTGGCGACCTTCGTCGTCCAGCCGATGGACGGGGGCCCGCTCCCGGCGTCCCGGCCCGGCCAGTACGTCTCCGTACAGGTCGAACTGCCCGACGGCGCCCACCAGATCCGCCAGTACAGCCTGTCCGGGCAGCCGGACGGCGGTCTGCAGTTCTCCGTGAAGCGGGTCACCGGCGACGCGGCCGGCTCGCCCGCGGGCGAGGTCTCCAACCACCTGCACGACCACGTGCACGGCGGCGAAGTGCTGCGCCTGAGCGCACCGTTCGGCGACGTGGTGCTCGACGAGGGCGACCGCCCGCTGCTGTTCGCCTCGGCGGGCATCGGCTGCACGCCGATGATCGGCATGCTGTCCCGGCTCGCCGCCGACGGCGCCACCCGCCGCATCGTCTCGGTGCACGCCGACCGCTCCCCGTCCACCCACGCCTTCCGCGCCGAGCTGCGGCAGCTGACCGGGAAGCTGGCCGACGCCACGGCGGAGGTCTGGTACGAGCAGACCG
This sequence comes from Streptomyces sp. NPDC018019, assembly GCF_044327805.1. Taxonomy (NCBI): domain Bacteria; kingdom Bacillati; phylum Actinomycetota; class Actinomycetes; order Kitasatosporales; family Streptomycetaceae; genus Streptomyces; species Streptomyces sp. NPDC018019. The sequence continues at coordinate 279,671 of NZ_JBIRGD010000013.1, forward strand.
GGGCCGCCGGCGCGGACGACGAGGGCGCCGGGGGCCCGGTCACCGTGCACGAGGGCCGTATCGACCTGAGCCGGATCGAGGTCCCGGCCGGCGTCGTCGCCTACCTCTGCGGCCCGGTGCCCTTCATGAAGGCCGCCCGCGGCCAGCTCCTGGCGGCGGGCGTACCGGCGGCGGACATCCACTACGAGGTCTTCGGGCCGGACCTGGGCCTCTGAGCACGACGTGGGGCCCGCCCCCCCGCCCGGCGCCCCCCCCCCCCGCCCCGGCCCCGCCCCCCCCCCCCTAACCAAACCGAAACAAACCCCCGGGTTGCACCGGGGAGAGCGACACCCAAAAAAACACG